>DASSFT010000404.1:0-5771 GCA_035694045.1 Chitinophagaceae bacterium | reverse complement strand
AGCATCAAGATAATACCCGATGCTATCAGCCTCAATTCCTCCTTTATCCATGTAGGGTATCAGTATAGTCCGGATCGCCGCCAATGTTTGCCGGGCCTCGCTAATTCCGCTCTTCAATTCCGGGGCATCAAATCCTGCGATATCCTGGGTCATTATGCTGATCAATTCCAACCGGATGCTCTCCAGTATTTGGCTATCATCGATGGGGAGATTATATAAAAGTGAATTCAGATCTTCCGCGCCGGTTCGGATAAGCGCAACCTGCTGTAGTATCTCCTTTTTTTGTCGTTCCGGATTGGACGAAAACAACAACTGAGCAATAACCTGCAAACCAGTTGGATCACGGTATTCAAGGAAGGGTTCTTCTGGCTCGGGAACAGGCGGTGCATTGTACACGATAGCAATGCTGCTGAAAAAATAGTTGAGAAAAAATTCTATGTTCTTAAATTGAAGCCGGCATCTTTTCAGCGCTTCCTTAGCAGTATTCAGGGTAACGGGATCGCCAGCCTTTATCTTCCTGATCTTCTCCTGTAAATCGGCTGTACTTTGTGCAAACTGTACCGAATTCTTTTTAAAATAGCCTATCGTTG
Organism: Chitinophagaceae bacterium; assembly: GCA_035694045.1. Taxonomy (GTDB): domain Bacteria; phylum Bacteroidota; class Bacteroidia; order Chitinophagales; family Chitinophagaceae; genus VBAT01. The sequence goes on along the minus strand of DASSFT010000404.1, from coordinate 5,181 downwards.
ACTCAACACCTACAGGTTGATCGCCTTTAGGGGTCATTGCCAGGTTAACCAACGTCACACAAAGACCAAACATACCGACTGTGAAGTATTTCTTCATCCTCTAAGCTTTAGCTCATTCCGTTATTATCTTAAATGTATCGCGAAGGCAAAGATATTTATCACGAACACTGTATTCTGATACCCCTGTTTTGGGAGTGATATTGATAGTCCGTGTCTTTTCTTTAGTATTCCACTCATACGTCCCGACAAATGAGGCTGTCAGCGTGATGCTCTGCCCTTTTTTTATACGAATTACGGAATTCTTGTTTACGTTTTTCATGATGGTGAACTGATCGCGTATCACTCCGTCCTCGCAAATCCATTTCAAATCAAGGCGATTGCCATTAACTTCAATCATATTGGCTCCGCCATGAATTGAATCAGCATAATACATGGCATTATGTGGCCAGGTTGGTTGCACCGAACTCACGGCCTCCGATGATGCCCCTGTGACAACATACACCGTTCCCCTATTGGTAGAATCCTTAAAGTAAGGACAGGAATTTCGTTTACCATTATAAAGACCCGAAGAATTGCTCAAATCATATTTCGCTGCATCGAAACTGGCTTCCAGGCCATAGTGCCCACGCATCAGCCGTGTACGCTCATAGTTATGTGTATGCCCGCATAAAACAAGATCAACACCGTAGCGTTCAAGCAGCGGAACTATCCTCTCCCGGATACGTGACTCCATATCATTGTCGGAACTATGCGAACCCATGCTGTAGGGCGGATGATGCCAGTAAGCGATCACCCAATCTTTATTCCTGTTTGCGAAAAGATCGCTTTTCAGCCATTGAAACTGCATCCCGGTTGTATCCGATAAGTTAGTACTATCCTGTTGCCCAAAAGAATCCAATGCGATCAGGTGAATGTTCCCAACATCATACGAATAGAACGCCTGGTTATGTGATGGTATGCCTCCGCATTCCCCATTAACCGGCATGGAAAATATCCTGAAATAGTCAAGTTTGCTGTGAGGCAGGTAGGCGCTATCATCATTATCCCGGTAGTCATGGTTGCCGGTTACCGGGAACAAAGGATACTTTTTCAGCATGTTCTTATATATATTAAAGAACTCGGCCTGGTATTCGGCGTCAGTGCCGTAGTTATAGGCGTTATCTCCAAGTATTATCCAGGCCAGCAAATCCTTGTCACCAAGGTATTTCAAAAACTGGTCGCGAGCCTGTGGCTGCATGGTGGTAAGGCTCCCGGGGTCCCCAAATACGCCAATGCGATAAACGCCGTTTTCGCCAACTGGAGGCAGCGTGATAAAAAAATTGTTTTTGTCACCCTGTAAAACAGTTTCGGGAGAACCTATCGAATAATAGTATTTCGTTTTTGCATCCAGCCCTTCCAGCTTTACTATATGGTCTATAACTGGAGTATTATTGGAACTAGATTGATTTAGTTGGTTTGATGTCTTGCCATATCTCACCAGGCTGGGAGTGGCGATACTGGTTCTCCAACGTATAATAATGCTATGGTTGTTTACAACCTGGAGGTAAGGACCCCTTATCAGTTTCGCTTTAAGTTCTTTACTACCCTTCCCTCCAAAGCCATTTTGTAGAGGATCAAAATACATTGTCCTGTCAAGAAAAAGCAGGGTGGCGAAGCATGCCGCGATATATACATTTTTCATGGTTGCTTTTTGGTGAAATCCACTTCGTAAACTTCGGTTATTTCGAAACTTCTACTTCAAATCTATCTTTTAAACATCCGAATTTATCCTGCACGGTATAAACAGTTTTCCCCGCTGGCGGAATCACTTCAATTGTCCGCTGATCGGCGCCGGCCTTATTCCAATTATATTTATCGCTGATGAATGAAGCGGTTAAGGTCACTATTTGCCCCTTCTTCGCACGAATCGTTGAAGTTTTGTTTACATCTTTCATCATCGTAAACTGATCACGGATCACACCGTCTGCACAGATCCATTTAAAATCCAGCCTGTTTCCTTGCACTTCAAGCATACCAGCACCGACATCTGTCGCATTTGAATAGCGCATGGCCGCATGGGGGAAACTGGCTTCTGGTTTTCCCACATAGCTGGATGTGCCACTTACTATGTAAACGGTTCCCCTGGCGGGATATACATCTTTAATATAGGGGCATGAATTCTTGCTGCCATTGTACAAACCGGAAGACGGGCTCATGCCGTATTTCTTTTCATCAAAATCTGCTTCTTTCCCAAAATAGTTATTCATTAAACCGGAACGTTCGTATACATGGCTATGCCCGCAAATGATAAGGTCAACGCCGTAACGTTCCAGGATACCAATAAAATTTTGACGGATCGATGTCATGATCCCATCCGAATCAGAGTTGTGTGTACCCATTGAATAAGGCGGATGATGCCAGAATGCAATCACCCATTCTGTATTCCTGTTGGCTTCCAGGTCCTTTTTGACCCATTGAACCTGCGGTCCTAATGTGTCAAAAAGAAAATACGTGTTTTCTTCCTTGCCATAAGAATCCAGCGACAAAAAATGAATATTACCCAGGTCAAACGAATAGAATGCCTTGTTGTGGGAAGCTACTCCGCCTCCCTCGCCATTCACCGGCATGGAAAAATTCTGGTAATAAGCAGTAGAATGATTATTCTGCGCATAGTCTGCAGTAAAATCCACGTCATGATAATCGTGATTGCCAGGATTGGGAAAGACCGGGTATTTTTTCAACAATTTTTCCTGGAAAATAGTAAAAAACTTTGCCTGGTATTCCATATCCGATCCATCGTTATAGGCATTATCGCCCAACAGGATCCATGCATTAAGAACATCGTTCCCCAGGTATTTCACAAACTGATCACGCACATTAGCCTGGTTAACCGATAAGCTTCCCGGATCGCCGAATACTCCAACCCTGTAAAATCCCTGGTTACCTCGAGGTGGCAACGTATAAAAATAGGTATCGGGTCCATATTGAAGGGTATCCTGCAAACTGCCGATTGAATAATAGTATTTAGTTTGGGGCTGGAGTGCTGAAAGTTTTATTTCGTGCTCAGTTTTCAATTCCAGTTCGTCTTTTACCAGGTTAAGATTGCCCGCAACTGTTCCATATCGAACCCTGCTCCGGGTGGAAGCGTCTGTTCTCCAGCGGACCACCATGCTTGTATCTGTCGCCACTTGTAGATAGGGTCCCCTGATCAGCAAAGGTTTGTTTTTAAACCGGGGGTCATTTTTTGGCTGTGGAGGTGCTGAATTCTGCGCAAAACCATTCATCGCCATAGATAGTGACAACAAAAAAAATAAATGCCTCATTGTTTTAGTTCATCATTTTAACACGTTAACGGTAAAAACATCTTCGATGCAATTTGTTGGGTCTTTTACCTTATAAACAGAAGTGCCGGCACCAGGCTTAATTGTGATGCTTCTCGTAGTTTTATTTGATCCTTCCCATTGGTATTGCCCTACGAAAGATGCTTTTAATTCCACAGACTGACCTCGTTTTACCGCTATTGTAGTCATTTTATTGACATTCTTCATCAAAGTAAACCGGTCGCCTATAACACCATCCGCGCAGATCCATTTCATGTCAAGCCTGTTTCCTTCGATTTCCAATAATGTAGCGCCCCCGATGGTGACATTGGAAAATGGCAAAGCATCGTGAGGGAAGGTTGTTTGAGAATAGTCTATCCGTCCAGATGAACCAGTAACTATGTAAATGGTGCCCCGGTTAGTACTATCCTTTACAAATGGGCATGAATTAGTGGACCCATCATAGGATCCTGAAGAATTACTCAGCAAATGTTTCTCGGCAGAAAAACTTGCTTCCAGGCCGTAGTGTCCCTGCATCAATTTGGAACGTTCATAGGAATGACTGTGCCCGCAGATCACCAGATCAACTCCATAGCGTTCCAGTATCGGGATAAGATTCTGCCTGATCTTAACCATCTGCGTTTCCCGGTCTGAATTATGAGATCCCATTGAATACGGAGGGTGATGCCAGTAAGCGATGATCCACTCTTTATTCTTATTGGCTTCAAGGTCACGCTTTACCCATTTTACCTGGCTCCCGGTTGTGTCAAACAAACGGGTCCCATTGTCTTCTTCCCCCTGTGAATCCAACGAAAGGAAATGAATATTCCCAATATCAAAAGAATAAAACGATGAGGTATTCGACGGCACACCACCCGCCTCGCCCTTGGTAGGCATTGTAAAATTCCGGTAGTATGCTACTTCGCCGGAACGTTGAGCAAACTCAGCAGAATAATATTCATCCTGGTAATCGTGGTTACCTGGCGCGGGAAAAAGTGGCGATTGTTTAAGTAAGATGTCCTTATAAACGTTAAAAAAGTTCGTTTGATACTCCATGTCTTTCCCGAAAGAATATGCATTGTCCCCTACAAGGATCCAGGCATTTAAAACATTCTTATCAAGGTATTTGAGAAATTGATCTCTTGTGTTCAATTGGTTTGTTGAATTGGTACCACAATCACCAAATACGCCGATGCGATATTTATTTTCCGATTCTGCCGGGGGTAATGTGGTAAAATGATTGCGTTCATCCCATTGAAGCGTATCCCTGAATCCTTCTACCAGGTAATAATATTTGGTGTAAGGCTCGAGGCCTGTTAACGTTACAACATGGTCATTTGTCCTGGTGCTGTTACCGGCAATACCATTCAGTATACCTGGCTCTTTGCCATAGCGAACAAAGCTTACATCTAACTCATCGGTCCGCCATCTTACTATAATACTGGTTGGAGTAGCTACCTGTAAATAAGGCCCTCTTATCAGTTCGGGTCGTATACCATAATATCTCTTTGGGCTTATCTGTGACTTTACAATAAACGGAAGAAAAATCAAAAACAGGAAGTAAGGAATAATCTTTTTCATATTGTGCTAAATCAGCTCTCGTTATTTTAATAGGAATGTGCCCGAGTCTTTATAGTCATCATTACTACCCCAAACCGGTTTCCAATACAAAGTGGCGGTCGTTTTCTCCGGGAAATTATCCTGGTCACGATACCCGATATTGATCCGGACCGAATTATCCGTTTTTGTCAGCATGTTAGCGGGCAGGGTAATATCCATCATTAAAATAGAATCGGTAAAATATTTTTTGGATTTTATGTCTTTAATAGCAAGGGTGCCGTTTCCCTCCATGTTTATTTTGCCATCGCCAGGCGATAGGGTC
>DASSFT010000403.1:0-3353 GCA_035694045.1 Chitinophagaceae bacterium | reverse complement strand
ACTCTTTTTCTCGGCGTTATTGCCGGCTATGCAAAAAACCATCCAAACAGCTTTGCCTCAGTGATATACAATGATAAAGACCCGATCAGCTATTATCTTATAGGCAATCTCTGCGGAAGCATCTTTACTTTCCTGTTGTTGTGGAAAGAATTTAAGGACATCCGTTTTGAATTTGACTCCGCGCTTTGGAAAAATGTAATGAAATACAGCTACCCCCTGATCATTGTAGGACTCGGAGGTATGATAAACGATATGCTAAGCAGGCTGGTTTACCGTCATGTGGTGGATGTATCTCCCGCGCAAGCCGATAAGGAACTCGGCATTTTTGGAAATCTCTACCGCCTGGCAGTGATGGTCACGGTAATGATACAGGCTTTCCGAATGGCCGCTGAGCCTTTCTTTTTCAATCAATCGAAAAATGAAGGCGCTCAAAAAACCTATGCAAGGGTGATGAAATTCTTTGTGATCGCCTGTTGTTTCATGTTTTTATTCATTGCACTTTACCGTGATGTACTGGAATGGGTCATTACACTCAAATCAAAAGAATGGGGTGAAGGAATTTACATCGTCCCGATGCTGGCAATGGGAAATATCTTCCTGGGGATTTACTACAACCTGAGCATCTGGTATAAATTGACCAGCAAGAACATGTACGGCGCTGTTATTACTTTTTCCGGCGCTGTTATTACTGTTGTGCTGAACATCTTACTAATTCCAAAATACCATTATCTCGGCGCGGCCATTGCCACTATCTCCTGCTATCTTTTCATGATGATCACCAGCTATATTCTTGGTCAGAAATTTTATCCTGTTCCCTATGCCCGGAAAAAACTGATCTCCTACCTCGTACTGGTAATCCTGCTCTACCTGGCGCATCGCGGCCTCATCCGGCTTTGGGACAACCGCTGGTTCAATATTGGATCAGCCACCCTGCTATTGTTGCTTTTTACTTTATTTATTGCGAAAATTGAACGGAAAGAACTGATGAGATTGCCCGTTGTCGGAAAATACCTGAAACCCAAAGTCGCTTAATACAATTTCACAAAAGGGTTATTCATTTTCTCAAACCCAACGGTTGTCACCGGGCCATGGCCTGAGTACACTTTTGTATCGTCCGGCAAACTGAAGAATTGGGTCTGGATGCTGTTGAACAGGATATTGAAATCACCACCGGGCAGATCGGTTCTTCCAATTCCGAGATTAAACAGTACATCACCGCCCATCACGAAATTCCCCTTTTCATAATAAAAGGAAACGCTGCCCGGCGAATGCCCCGGTGTGAACCGGACCTCGAGTTGATCCTCACCGACCCTGATAGTTGTGTTTTCCTTTATATATTCCAGTGGTCCTTCGTAATACTCAAAAGGCAACTGCCACATGAGGCCGGACTGGGGTGCAAAATCCAGGACCGGTTTCTCTTTTTCGTGTATATGCAGTTTCAGTCCCCAGGTATTGTACACAAACTGATTCCCAAACACATGATCGAGGTGGCAATGTGTATTCAGCAGGAGTACCGGTGTCCAGCCCGCCTTTTCAATAGTCGTTTTTAATTCCTGCCGCTCCTCTTCAAAATAACAGCCCGGGTCTATAATGCAGCACTGGCCTTTTTCGTTATACAAAATATAGGTATTCTCCTGCACAGGGCTAAATATGAAGGTCTTGATGCTTAACATGGACGAATTTTGTATTTTTAAATAGAATTGAAGGTGCGGCTTCTGAAATAAAGGTACAATGGCATTGCCCAATTCATCGTAATTTGAAGGTGAATTGAGGGCCTGCTTCAGCCAAACCCGCTTTTTTTAATTCACAACATCCAAAACCGGCAACATTAGGGATAACTGTAACGATTAAAATTAAGAGAAAGAAACAGTACACGATTTATGAAGAAACTATCAAGCCTGATTGCGTGCCTTTCCTTTTTTTGGTGCATGGAATCCAACTCGCAGGTTAGTACAGTAGAGTTCGGTAAAAACAGGGTCCAATACCAGAAATTTAAGTGGAAATATTACCAGACAGAAAACTTCAACACCTATTTCAGCCAGGATGGCCTGGGCCTGGGAAAATATGTGGCCCAGATTGCCGAAGACCAATTACCCGGTATCGAGGAATTCGTTGAATACGGATTGCAGCGCCGCACAAATATCGTCGTCTACAACAATTTTGATGAGTTGCAGCAATCCAATATTGGGTTGGGTATCGATTGGCAAAATACAGGCGGTATCACCAAGCTGGTGAACAATAAAATGCTGGTGTATTTTGACGGCAATCATGATAACCTTCGCCGCCAGATACGACAGGGTATCGCCCGTGTATTGGTAGAGAATATCCTTTTTGGGGATGATCTTGGCGAATTCGCCGCCAACCAGGCATTACTTGATCTTCCAAAATGGTTAACCGATGGCTATATCGCTTATGCTGCGGAAAACTGGAGCCCTGCGCTGGATGATGATCTTCGCGGGATAATGCTTGCGGGTGACTATACCAACTTCTACCAGTTTGCTTTTGAAAAGCCCGAGTTGGCTGGTCATGCTTTCTGGAAATTCATCGCGGACAAATATGGTAAAAGCAAGACAACTTACCTGCTATACCTGTCTCGCGTTTATCGTAACCTGAACTCCGCATCGTTAAAAGTAGCCAAGAAAAAATTCAAGGAAATACTGAAGGATTTCATGTTGGAAGTCCCGCAGAATTATTACAAAGATCTCCGGGGCCGCCGCAATACTCCCAAAGGACAGTTATCCATTAGTGAAATAGTCGGTAAAAAAGATTTCATCCGTTTTAATGCCAACCCCATCCCCAGGAGCTTTACTTATGCCGTGGTAGAATTCAAACAGGGCGTCTATTCCGTGGTGCTGATGGAAAATTTTGTAAGCCGTAAGGTCCTTGTAAAATTTGGTAACCGTACAAAGGGGGAAGATGAAAAAAATCCCAATTACCCCATACTTGCATGGGACCCTAAAGGAACAAGGCTGGCCTGCCTGTACAGCCAGGAAGGAAAACTCAAATTCTTCATCTACGATCTCAACACCAGGGTCAAAATGGTAAAACAGGAATGGCCAATGTTTGACCAGGTGCAGGACATTAAATTCATGCTCGACGCTAATACTCTCGTGTTGAGTGCCATCCGTAGTGGCCAAACAGATATTTACACATTTAAAATAGATAAACAAACCTACGAGCAGGTTACCAATGATATATACGATGACCTGGACCCCTCATTCGTAGCTTTTCCCAATAAGACTGGGATCATTTATGCCAGTAACCGTCCCTCGGCAGCAGCAGCGACAAGTGATGATTCGCTTCCGTCAAAACGTTTTAATATCTTTTTAGTAGACAACTGGAATCAGTCAGAA
>DASSFT010000402.1:0-5593 GCA_035694045.1 Chitinophagaceae bacterium | reverse complement strand
TTTTGCGGAAAAATATTTCCATTGGAATAATGGGCTATCCTGATACCTGCTTCCAGGTTTCTTTGCCGCCCGGCAACTATCCCGATACCCATGAAATCCTGGAAAGTAAATTTTCCACCCATATCCTTTCCCTCAATAGTTGTTCTCGAAATAAAACTGGGACCAGCAAATGAATAATCGAAGTATATGTCAAGAGGTTTTGTCCTGGCAAACGTAAACCGGAATGCAGGATAAATCGACAGCGTATAAAATGTTTCATTGCCGGGATTAGATTTCCACCAGGCGACACCGGCACCCCAATCCAATGAAAAAACCTTTCGTGTATGGAAAAGATTGCTCCTGTAGTTAATGGAAAAGCCCTGTCTCACCCGCGCAGCTCCGCCCCAGAAAATATGGGCGTCCTTTGAAACAAAATTATTGATCCCATATCCCAGCGCGCTGGTAGTAAAAGCCAGCCCGATACTATGCCTTGGAAAAACATGACCGGTATCTGCATTTTTTGCCACTATTTCTTTCGGAAGGGAACGCATCACATAGTTGAACCCCGCCGAAGCAAAAAAAGTAGAAGGTTGTCTCAGTTTATCGCTGGATGAAGCCCACAAACTGTTTATCGAAAGCTCCCATTTACTATTCAATTGATACTTCAACCCGGCTCCCAGCAGCAAACCTGCGTAAGAAGCATCTTTAACACCTGGCCGGTCAACAACTATAAATCCGCCACGGGTGATGAGGGCGATACCCGCTTCTCCATTAAGCGAAACGTTCTTTGAAATGGGCAGGCAGGGTTTGAGGCTCAACCCAGCCACGTTCATTCCAACTTCATAATTATGGCCACCGCCATTTACATTCATGTATTCGACAAAGGCCACGGGTCGCATGTAGCTAAGCTGGGCGGATAAGTATTTATTGAACTGGTGACCAAAAAAAACGCTTACTGCGGCATGAGGTATGCGAACAGAAGAAGCGGTATAACCAGGCTCCAGTTGTTTTTGTGAAAACCTGTAGTCAATATAACCTATGTCGACGCCAAAATAGGAATTAGTCAGCAGGGCGGGGTATTGTGCTCTCTTATCCTGGGCCGGGCTAATAAAACTATAAAGCAAAAGGATTGCGGTAAAAGTTGTATGTAGAACTTTACTCATGACTACCTGAATAAACCGGGTGCCACGAAATCAATTTCATCACTTCCAGGTTTTCATCCATCACAACCATGTTGGCCGGATAGCCTTTTTCAATTTTACCCATCTCGCCGGCTGTTCCAAAAACTTTTGCGGGATATAAGCTGCACATCCGGAGAGCTTCGCCTAATTCAACATGACAATGATCCACCAGCTTCTTCACGGCCATGGCCATGGTCAATGCCGAGCCGCTGAGTATGCCATTGGATTCATACTTGTCACCTGCCAGTTGATGGGGATAGTAGCCGGTGTCTGTTTCGGTCACCGCATCGGTGATCACAAATAATCTTTCCTTCATCACTGCCCTGGCTATGCGAATAGCGGCGAAGTCAACGTGATACCCGTCCGGGATGATACTCGCTGTTACTTTATCATGGTCCATGGCAGCTCCCACCAGGCCGGGAGCACGGTGCTGCAGGGGGCTCATGGCATTGTATAAATGAGTTACTGTTTTGATACCCTTGTTAAAACTATTCACGGCCTGCTCGTAGGTCGCATCGCTGTGGCCGGCAGATATAATGATATTGCGGGAAAGAATAAGATCGATCACATCCTGGCTGCAAACTTCCGGTGCCAGCGTTATCATTTTAATAACGTCTTTCCCGTAATTCAACAGTTCTTCCGCCTGCTGTACGCTAGGTGAATGTATCAACTTATCGATATGAGCACCTCTACGAGTTTTATTTATCCAGGGTCCTTCAATGTGAAGACCAAGGATCCCCTTTCCTTTTTTACCCCAGTAATCCTTTATCGCGTCAATACATCTATAAAATACGTCGTAGATATTCGTCGCTACGGTTGGCAAACAGAAAGCCGCACCGCCTTTATTGCAATATTCATTTAATTCAAACAAGGAATCCGCTTCCGGGTAAACAGCCAACAACTTGCCGTGAGCACCATATATCTGCAGGTCAATAAACGCCGGCGCGATGAGTGCATCACCGAATTTCTCTACCGGTACCTGTTGGTCTAATGCCGATACTTCGACGATATCGGTTATCACCTCATCATCGGTAACCACAGCATGGCCTGACAGCCAGTTTTCACCTGTAAAGATCCGGTCAGCGATATATGCCCTGCGTTGAGACAAAAAATAATTTGTTGTAAAATTAAGGAATGTGTTTTTGGCAATAGTTGAGGAATTGCCACGGATACACGGATGATTTCTTTTCTTTTCTGTGAATCCCTGACAGGTCGCATATTTCGATACACCAGGAAATTGAAGAATTGCCACGGATACAGAAATGACTTCATTTTCTATCCGTGTATCCGTGGCAAAACCTCCTGCTGCAAAGGAGTCTGGAGTCCTTCGAACCAAATGGCGGGATTGCGAGAGATTGTGGCCACCGATGACTCCATATTATTTCTTTCCGTGGCAACTCGTCATCTTTAAACCTTTCAACCATTAAACCTTTCAACCGCTAAAGGTATCCGTGGCAATAACTAACCGGCTATGAACCGGTAGCCAATACCTTTAATCGTGATAATCTCGAGAGAAGGGTCATCCTTCAGGTAACTCCGGAGCTTGGTGATATACACATCGAGATTTCGGGAGTTGAAGAATGAATCATTACCCCAAAGCAGGTTTAGAATATCCTTACGGTCGATGATCTTTTCCCGGTTTTGATACAACAATTTCAGTAGCTCGCTTTCGCGAAAGGAGAGCTTGCGGTCCTCCTTTCCTGAACTAAGCACCTGGCGATTGATCTGGAAATTATATTTTCCGATAGTTACATTGTCGCTTGTGGGTTTCTCTATATTGCCGTTTTTACCGCGCAAAGCATTTTGTATGCGGACGATCAGCTCTTCCATGCTGAACGGTTTGCGGATGTAATCATTCCCGCCCAAAGTGAAACCTTTTACAACATCTTCCGTTTGTGTTTTAGCTGTCAGAAAAATAATGGGAATATCGCGGTTTATTTCCCTGATCTCGTCGGCAATGGTGAAGCCGTCCTTATTTGGCAGCATGACATCAAGTACGCAGATATCCGGCCCGGTTTTTTTAAAAAGAGCAGTCGCTTTTCCGCCATCGCTCTCCATTACCACCTCGAAGCCGCGGCTTTCCAGGCTTTCTTTTACGATCTTTCCAAGGAACAACTCATCCTCGACATAAAATACCTTAGTTGCCATATTTTTTGGGGAAATAACAATTAAACATAAGGAAACTTGGCGGTAAAAGTACTTCCCTTTCCCAATTCACTTTCCACCTTTATATCACCGCGGTGACGCTTTATCACCTCCGACACATAACTGAGACCAAGACCATAGCCCTTGATATTGTGTTTATCTCCGGTCGGAACACGGAAAAATTTATCAAACACTTTCTCTTTATAAGCCGGTGGAATACCAATGCCATTATCGCTGACGCTGAACTCTATGAATTCAGGGTTGGCCCGCAGGTACACATCGATAACCGGGTTTTCCCGGCTGTATTTAAGCGCATTGTCCAGCAAATTGTAGATAACGCTCGTAATATGGAGCTTGTCGGCCTCGACTACAAAATTATCCCCCTCGGTATGCAGGCTTACCTTCGCGTGGTATTTTTCAAACTGCAACCGCATGCTGTTTATTACTTCTTCTGCCAGTAGCTTACAGTCAAATTGCTCTTTTTTCATCTCCATTTCCTTTTTCTCGAACATAGAAAGCTTGAGCACTTTGTCCACCAGCAAACCGAGACGCTGCAATTCATTTTGGGAGATATCGAGGTATTCTTTCGTGCGTTCAGGGTCATGAATGGCATTAAAGTTTTTTAGTGCCTCTATGGCAACACCTACCGTTGCGATCGGCGTCTTTAATTCATGAGTGATATTGCTGATGAACTCATTCTTTAGCTCAGCGAGCCTTCTTTGTCTTGCCAGGTTGCGATACAACAGTATAAAAGACATAATCGTGATGCCAACCAGGAATAGGGAAAAGAGGATGGGAAGCGTAAGTTTTTGCAGTATATAGCTCGTTTTATTGTCTATTGAAAGACGATAGGCAATAGGCTTTGAAAAACCAATGGTCACTTCATTGGGCTCTTTTGAATTGACCGCTGTGCTATCCAGTCGGGTTACCGTAAAGTCCAGGCCGTTCAATCCTTCTCCTTTCAGCTTGTTTACATAAGCGCCGGTTATTTCTTTTACTGTAACAGAATCCCTGAGTGAAATTGAATCTACGTTGTAAAGAAACCGGAACACCGCATTTTGCTGTTTCAATTCCAGCTCCGCGGGTTTAAAGATATCTTCGGTTGCTGGGCCACCAGGTCCTGGTCTTTCGAAAAAAAATTCGCCGGGATGATCAACGCCGGCGGAGTCGATCCTTTTTTTGTCATTTTCATCATAGGTTATGGTGACTATCCTTGGATTCTTTTTACCTGTCTTCGTTTTCTTCATCATTCCCGGGTGGTGAAGTGAATCCGAGCTGATCTCAATCCTTTCCACCGTGGCATTGAATTTTCCCAGGGTGGCAGGCAGTGAATCGGTGCTGATCTTTTGCATGGAGCCGTCCTTGCCTGAAATAATAATGGCGCGGTTTTTTCCCGTATCACCTCCTGATTCACGGATCTTCTCCTGCAAAAGGTTCATCAAACTGATCGGTGGCAATTTTCGACGGCCACTGCTATCGGTTAAATGTGGCCGCCTCCTCGGTTGCATCATCACTTTACCGTTCATTGGTAACGACGCGGAATCAAACTGCCAGCTCATCTTTTCCAGCTTCAGCTTCGATGCCTGTAGTTGCAAAATAGTTTGGCGAAAATCAACATTGGTTTTTATTTCCAGGTTTTGCTTTTCGCGGTTATAGTTATCCTTCAGCCAATACCCCTGGAACCCGGTAATGCCGAGGAGCGTAATTCCTATTAATATTGCTGTCCACCGGAGTTTTTTCATAACTGCTGACCCGTACGAGCGTGGCCTATGCAAATGTAGCCCGATATCCGGGGTGATTTTACCTGTATTAACGTTTATTAACCTTAATGAAAGGTGGCTTAACTTATTAGACTGGCCAGGGCTATTAGTTTTGGCTTAAAATAAAACTATTATGAAGAAAATACTGATCGCCGGCGGTATGGTATTGATCACGGCACTATCACAGGCGCAGATGAAAGAGGGCAAGGTCGTTTATGAACGGGTTTCCCAGATCCAGATACGTATCAACGATGGACATGAAGAGCTCCAGAATATGCTGCCTAAATCAAGGACCGACAATTTCGAATTGACGTTTGGCAACAATAAATCCTTGTGGAAGCAGGCGGAAAAAGAACAGGAAGATGATTTTGGCGGCGGCGGCATGCAGATAAGAATGTTTGGCGGTGGTAGCGATGATGTATTGTACAATGATTTTTCGACCGGTAAAAGAACCGAACAACGCGACATGTTCGATAAAAAATTCATTATTGATGATAGCATCAGGTCATTGAAATGGAAAATGACCGG
>DASSFT010000401.1:0-9733 GCA_035694045.1 Chitinophagaceae bacterium | reverse complement strand
GATATCTTGATGAAATAAGATCGGTCAATGCCGTCTCGATACATGTGCGAAGAGGCGATTATGTGAATGACAAGGAAACGAATGCCGTTCATGGGGTCTGCAGCATTGATTACTACAGGGAGGCGATTAACCGGTTGTCCGGGGAGATTAGCGAACCGCGGTTTTATATTTTTTCCGATGATATGGACTGGGCTAGAGCAAACCTGCCGATTTCTCCGCATCTGGCTGTTTACGTTGACAATAACCAAATGGCTTCCCACGAAGATCTCAGGCTTATGTCTTCTTGCAAACATCATATTATCGCCAATAGCAGTTTCAGTTGGTGGGGCGCCTGGCTTAGCGATTACGCGGGAAAAAAAGTGATTGCACCCCGAAACTGGTTCAGGACCCTGGAGAACAAGGACATTATTCCCAACGGGTGGATTACTTTGTAAATAATGAGTAGTGACCTGGTTTCGGTTATCATGCCTGCTTACAATGCGGAAAAATATATTTCCGAAGCCATTGAATCAGTCATTCAGCAAACATATACTCATTGGGAGCTGATCGTCGTTGATGATGGTTCAACAGATAACACAGCTGCAATAATAAAAAATTATACGGCAAAGGATTCCCGGATCAGGTATATCCAACAGCCACACCAGCGCCAGGCCAGGGCGAGAAATAACGGCCTCTTTCATGCATCCGGTGAGCTGATCGCTTTTTTGGATGCTGATGATATATGGATGCCCGGCAAGCTGGAAGTCCAGGTGGATATTATGCATCGAAATTCCTGCGATGTTACGTTTTCCGATGCCTATTTTTTCGAAACGAAACCTGCAGCGGAATTACAGCAAAGGATCAATGTCAAGTATGGCAAGTACGAGGGCGAACAGGCAACGCAGGATTTCCTGGACGATAATCGTATCCCGCTGCTGACTGCTGTGGCCCGTAAATCATCACTGCAGAAGGTTGACAATTTTTCGGAGCTACCGGGTATACATGAGGATTATGATCTCTGGATCAGGATGCTCATCAATGGCAGTTCATTCCTGGGTATTGAAACCCCGCTGGCTTATTACAGGGTACATCCATCGTCCGCCTCATATGGGGAAGGCAAGCTATTGTTCATGGATATTCATACGCTGGAAAATATAACAGTATTGTATCCTCAATATAAAATACAGGCAGAAAGATCGATCGTTAAACGCATACAGGAATACCTGGGGAACAATAATGTCAGCAGCTGGGGATTGGCAAATGAACTGTTCGGCATCAGAAATAAACTAGCTGAGAAAAAGATGCGCATTTTGCCCTGGAGATGGATTTATAAAATTTCGGGCAAAAAAATTTTTCGCATTCTTTTTAACTTATTTAGTGCGAAGTCTAATTAATATTTTATGGCAATAACAAATAACTGCTCCACTTTCCTTTTCTATGCGAGGTCGCTCGGAGTTTCTTATGATAAGACGTTAATGCTGGGAAGGTTGAATTTGTATGCAACCCAGGCTCATATCCAGGAAGATATCAATCGGTTTAAAAACAATTCAAAAAAACTGGAAGAAGTTGTTTTCAAAGACGGATACAGTGAACCGCTTTTCGAGATCCTCGGCGCATCGCAGACGGACAGTATTGATTTTTCAGACTACGAAAAGGCTAACCTTATACATGATTTGAACCTGCCGGTCCCTTCGGATCTAAAAGGGAAATACACAGCCGTAGTAGACGGTGGTACTCTTGAGCACATCTTCAACTTCCCCACGGCAATCAGGAACTGTATGGAAATGTTACAGGTGGGGGGTCACTACCTGGGTATTACTCCTGCTAATAATCTTCTCGGTCATGGACTTTACCAGTTCAGTCCTGAGCTGTATTATGGCATATTTCGCGAAGAGAATGGTTTCGAGGTGAAAAAGATCATAATCGTTACACAAAATTCTGTGAGTACACAATCCGATTGGTACGAGGTAGCAGACCCCAAAAAAGTTCGCTCCCGCGTGATGTTGAGTAATTCCAATCCGACTTACCTGATGGTATTGGCAAAAAAAATAAAAGAACAACCCATTTTTCAAAAGCCGGTTCAACAAAGCGACTATGAAATGGTATGGAACATCAATAGTGCCCTGCAAAAAAACGAGGTGCCAAAGGACGAGAACCGTTTGAAATACCTTTACCGGAAATATGTTCCCCGTCCACTAAAGGTTGTTGCACATCGCGTCTATGATCTGTTTAATAAAAAAGAAGAGATAAATGAAGACCTGGGAAAGATCAATGCCGACCATTTTAAAAAGATGAAAATATGATCTTCATTGCCATCGGGAAACCTTCGTAACAGGCCAGGCAACTGCAGAACAATTTCGAAGAACACCATCAACGAACCGTGAGATTACACAAACAGGTTTACATATATTTCCTGTCCTACTTTTTTAATGCAGGACTTTCTTTTCTCATTATTTCGTTACTGACACACCACCTGCAGCCGCGTGATTACGGTATCATTAACTTATACAGCTCATTTCTCATTTTCCTGATGCCCTTTGTCAGCGGGGGCATCTTATACCCGCTGTCGGTTGAATATTTTAAAAGACCACGGGAAGCTTATGGCGCTTATTTTACCAATGCACAGGTCATCACTTTAATAAGCCTTGTTTTACTTACCGTCCTTTGCGTTTTGTTTCAACGACCGCTCGCGGTTTTTCTAAAGGTTACACCGGTTTGGATCTGTATTATGCCGATAACAGCCTGGCTGATTATGATCAATGAAACGGCAATGATGATGACGCGCAACAACAATAAACCTTTGCAGTTTGCTTTTTTTTCTGCAGGGAAAACGATCATTGAAATGGCATTGACCGTTTTGCTGGTCATCGGGCTGCAATGGGCCTGGCAGGGAAGACTATTATCGGCAGCAGCCGCACCGGTATTGCTCGGGTTCGTTTCCATCTATCTTTTTTACCGCTGGGGTATGCTGGTAAAAAAAGTTGATTGGTCTGAAACACGCCGGATCTTTTTATTGTCTGTTCCTTTTATCTTTGAACGTCTCGCTATTTTTGTGTTGGGCTACTCCGATAAATATTTTATCGATAAATACGATCCCAACGGTACCAAAGAAGTTGGATTGTATGGGCTGGGCAGCCAGCTTGCCACCATTATTTATCTTGTGATCATTTCATTGAATAGCGCTTACCAACCTCATCTGTTTAGAAAGCTGTCTGAAGGGTTTAAGGGGAAAATCCATAAAACAACATTTTTGTATATCGCCGGCTGTGCCGTCACGCTGGTGGGAATGTTCATTGCAATTCCATTATTGTTCCGTTTTTTTATCGGCCAGGATTTCCAGGCAGGACAACCCTACGCGTATATTCTCTGCGCCGGTTATTTTATGTGGGGTATTTACAATGCTTTCGTAGCATATCTTATTTATTATGAAAACAACAGGAAGATATTGTACATATCGGTGATCGGGATGGTATGCAGTTTGACATTAAATTTCCTAATGGTACCCCGCCTGGGTGCCGACGGAGCTGCTATCGCGAGCGTGGCTACCTATTCTATAATGGCAATCACCTGCTTCCTGATGGTTCGTAGTGTTTTAAACAAAGAGCATAAGATCAGTATTTAAAGTCAAATCTATAATTGCTATAAAATTTTATGAAAGTAGTTATACTCGCAGGAGGTCTCGGTACAAGGCTTACCGAAGAAACAACTGTAAGACCTAAACCGATGATCGAAATTGGCGGAAAGCCAATTCTCTGGCATATCATGAAGGTCTATGCCCATTATGGCTTTAATGATTTTGTGATCTGCCTTGGGTACAAAGGATATTTTATCAAGGAGTATTTTATTAACTATTATCTATACAATTCGGACATAACCGTTGAACTGGGATCCAACCAAATGGATGTTCACTATACCACCAGCGAGTCTTTCAAAGTCACTTTGATCGATACCGGCATGGATACTAATACGGCCGGACGTATCAAGAAGATCCAAAAATATACCGGCAATGAAACATTCATGCTCACGTATGGTGACGGCTTAAGCAATGTCAATATTGATGAGCTTGTAAAATTTCATAAGAAACAGAACAAACTGGCAACCCTGACATCTATTCAATTGCCCGGCAAATTTGGAACGCTCAAAATAAACGATAATAAGACTGTTACCCATTTCCAGGAAAAACCACCGGGAGATGGTGTATGGATCAATGGCGGATTCTTTGTGCTGGAACCGGGTATTTTTGACTACCTCGAAGGCGATGTAGAATATGAACAATGGGAAAAAAAGCCGTTGGTAAAGATTGCCGAGGACGGCCAGTTGGGGGCATTTAAACATTACGATTTCTGGAAGGGGATGGATGCGTTGCGCGATAAAATAGAGCTGGAAGAATTATGGCAGAGCGGAAAAGCCCCCTGGAAAATATGGTAGTATGAAGTATAAGCAGATACACGATACCTATAATGGGAAAAGAGTTCTGTTAACGGGCCATACGGGTTTCAAAGGATCCTGGATGCTCGTTTGGCTGAATAAATGCGGGGCCAATGTAAAAGGCTATGCATTGCAGCCTACCGATGAAAAAAGCCATTACCGTCTTATCAACGGCGATGCGCTTTGTGATTCTGTTATTGCCGACATCCGTGATAAGGAAAGGCTCAAACAGGAGATCATTTCTTTCAGACCCGATTTTATTTTTCATCTTGCAGCTCAACCCCTGGTCAGGGAATCTTATAGCCATCCCTTATATACGTTTGATGTGAACATAATGGGTACCGCTAACCTTCTCGATGCGGTTAGGGAACTGGGTAATCCCTGTTCGGTGGTTATCGTTACCACTGATAAGGTATATGAGAACATTGAACAACATTATGCATACAGGGAAGAAGATAAGCTGGGGGGATATGATCCCTATAGTGCGAGCAAGGCGGCAGCAGAAATAATTATAAGCAGTTATCGCAATAGCTTTTTTAACCCTGAAACCTTTGCGGAACATAAAAAAGGGATCGCCAGCGCACGTGCGGGAAACGTAATTGGCGGCGGTGACCGTGCAAAAGATCGCATCATACCCGATATCATACGCGGGATAGAAAAAAATGAAACGATCGTCGTTCGCAATCCGTTATCGGTAAGGCCCTGGCAACATGTGTTGGAACCCGTCGCCGGCTATTTGTTATTGGGAAAAGAATTAGCCAAATGTCCCGGTTCCTTCTGTTCCGCCTGGAACCTCGGACCGCATGTGAACGATGTGCTTACTGTAAAAGAGGTAGCGGACAAGGCGATTGCCGTTTTTGGCAAAGGAAGTTATGCCACGCCAGCGCAGGCTAATCAACCACACGAAGCCAGGCTATTGCAGTTGGATATTGCCAAAGCATTGCAGGAACTTAAATGGGAACCAAAACTGAGCTCGGCTGAAGCCATCGAATGGACGATGCGATGGTACAAGAGATTGGCAGAGGGAAAGGTGATCGATCTCACACTGGAGCAGATCAATCAATATGAACAGTTGTAAATGATCTTTACAGAAACACCATTGAAAGGAAGTTTTGTTGTCGATCTCGAACCATTCTCCGATGACCGCGGCTGGTTTGCCCGTACTTTTTGCAAAAATGAATTTGCGCAAATAGGGCATACCAAAGAATGGGTGCAGCTCAATCATTCGGTCACCTACCACAAGGGAAGCATACGGGGAATGCATTTTCAACATCCTCCATATAGCGAAATAAAAATGGTGCGCTGTATTGCCGGTGCCATCTTCGATGTCATCATCGATCTGCGGCAGGGCTCGGATAGCTTTCTTCAATGGTTTGGCGAGGAACTCTCTGCCGCCAATAAAAAGATGCTGTATATCCCCGAGGGGTTTGCACATGGATTTCAGACGCTCACCGATAATTGCGAACTGATCTATCATCATACTTCTTATTATACACCGGGCGCAGAAGGTGGTATTAGGTATGACGATCAAAGGACCCGCGTCCAATGGAAACTCCCGGTTGCCGAAATATCGACGAGGGATAGTAACCATCCCTATCTCAGCGAATCATTTACAGGAATAAAACTTTAGTTGATGCATTGTCGCTTTTGCCAAACTGAACTGACAAATGTTTTTATCGATCTGGTCAATTCACCCGCTTCGAATTCTTTTTTGAACAGGGAGCAGTTGAACGAACCCGAAGTGTTTTACCCGTTAAAAGTATTTACCTGCCATCAATGTTTCCTCGTGCAGGTAGACGAGTACAAAAAATCGGATGATATTTTTAACAGCGAATACGTATATTTTTCTTCTTATTCTACCAGCTGGTTGCAGCACGCAAAGAACTACACCGGGCAGATGATCGAACGATTCGGGTTCGACCAACGGTCGCAGGTAGTCGAACTGGCCTCAAACGACGGGTACCTGCTGCAATATTTTGCGGAAAAAAAGATCCCTGTACTGGGTATCGAGCCAACGAAGAATACGGCCGAGGTGGCGATAAAGAAAGGCATCGATACGATCACTGAATTTTTCGGTGTATCGCTGGCCCGGCAGTTATCGGCAAAAGGAATAAAAGCTGATCTTTTGCTTGGTAACAATGTACTGGCTCACGTTCCGGACATCATCGATTTTGTCGGCGGCATGAAAATACTCCTCGCTCCCACAGGTGTCATTACGATGGAGTTTCCACACCTGGTGCAGTTGGTCCAAAACAACCAGTTTGACACCATTTACCACGAGCACTTCTCTTACCTGTCGTTTTATACGGTCAAGAAAATATTTGAATCGCAGGGACTGGAGATGTTCGACGTGGAAGAGTTGCCTACACATGGCGGCTCCTTACGCATCTATGCGAAGCACAAAGAAGATAGCAGCAAAAGCATCAATGCGCGTGTAAAAACCCTCCTCGATAAAGAAATAGCCTCGGGGATTACCGATATGTCCTACTATTCGTCATTTACCGAAAAAGCGGAAAAAGTAAAATTGGATCTGCTTGAATTCCTGGTCAGGCAAAAAAAAGAGGGAAAGAAAGTAGCGGCCTATGGAGCTGCGGCAAAGGGAAATACCATGATCAATTTCTGCGGTATTAAAAACGATATGATCAGCTTCGTGGTGGATGCCAATCCTCATAAGCAGGGAAAATATTTGCCGGCAAGCCACATACCGGTGGTCACTGAAACTAAATTAAAAGAAGAAAGACCTGATTTTGTATTGATTCTTCCCTGGAACATCAAGGATGAAATTGTACAACAGTTGAATTATATTCGGGAATTTGGAAGTAAGTTTGTACTTGCAATTCCCAGGCTGGAAATAATTACATGATCCCTCGGGTAATATTTTCAAATTAAAATACATGGAGACTGCCGCGAAAAAAATTCCCATTACAAAGCCATCTGTTACCGAACTGGAAATTGGTTATGTAGATGATGCTATCCGTCATGGATGGGGAAGCAGGTGTTATGAATATATTTACAGGTTTGAAAAAGAGTTTGCCCAATACCAGGGTGCAAAATACTCGCTGGCGACTTCCAGTTGTACCGGTGCTATCCATATTGCATTGATGGCACTGGGTGTAAAAGCCGGTGATGAGGTCATTCTTCCGGATATTACCTGGATCGCTTCAGTGGAACCTGTTTTATATATCGGCGCCATTCCTGTTTTTGTTGACGTACTTCCCGATTCCTGGTGTATCGATCCCGTAAAAATGCAGGCGGCCATTACTTCCAAAACAAAAGCTGTCATTCCCGTTCATGTGTATGGAAATGTGTGCGAGATGAACGAGATACTGGCTATCTCAAAAAAACATGGACTGGCAGTGCTGGAGGATGCAGCAGAAGGTCTCGGCTCGGAATATCACGGTGTAAAAGCCGGGAGCATCGGAGATGTCGGGGTATTTTCATTCCACGGCACAAAAACTATTTCGACAGGTGAAGGAGGAATGCTCGTAACGAACCGGCAGGATGTGATTGAAAAAGCAAGGATATTGAACGATCATGGTAGAGATCCCAGGATCGGCAAGACCTTCTGGATGGAGAACTATGGTTATAAGTATAAAATGAGTAATCTCCAGGCCGCTATGGGTTGCGCGCAGATAGAAAGAGCCAATGAGCTTGTCAATAAAAAACGTGAGATATTCAACTGGTATAAAGAATTGCTGGCGGACCTGCCCTGCCAGATGAATCCTGAACCATCCCATGTAAAGAACAGCTACTGGATGCCTACGATAGTGATCGATAAGAACATAGCATTTGATCGCGAAGCATTGTTTCAATATATGAAAGAGCATAATATCGATAGCCGTCCTTTCTTTTACCCGCTATCTTCTTTGCCGATGTTTACTGAAAAGAAAGAAAACCTTGTGGCATATGATATATATAATCGTGGCGTAAATCTTCCAAGCTATCATGATCTAACCAGGGAAGACGTCGAGTACGTTTGTTCCGTGATCCATCAATTTATTCATGAAAATTAAGATATTGGTAGCCGGGCTGGCCGGCGCTTCATTGGGCACTGAGATCATTAAATGTTTTTCAGGGCTGGAAGACTATGAAGTTTATGGTTGCGATATCGCGCCGCTGGCTTACGGACTCTATGCCGAAAATCTCGCGGGCTCTTTTGTTGCCGACAAAGACAATTATGTTCAATCGGTAGTTGATTTTTGTTTAAAAAATAAAATAAAATATCTTCTTCCCGGTGGCGAACAACCGATGGTCATACTCGCGGCAAACAGCCAATGCCTCCAGGATAACAAAATTGTACTCGTTGGCAACTCTGCCGAAGTGATTACATTATTTTCCAACAAAGAGAGGACTTTCGACTTTCTAAAAAGCATAAATATCCCGGTACCCCTGACACGGAGAGTGCGTACCGCCGAAGACCTGGAGGGAATAGAATTTCCATGTATTGTAAAGCCATCTTCCGGAACGGGTGGTAGTGATTCCGTTTTCCTTGCAACAAGCAAAGAAGAATGTGTGTTGTATGTCGAATTGCTTATCCGGAACAATCGCGAGGTTATTGTACAGGAATATATTGATGTCCAGGAAGGCGAATTCACGATAGGGGTGTTGTCTGATCTACAATCGAACATTATTGGTTCAGTTGCAATGAAGCGGGTATTTAATTCGAAACTTTCCGTTGCCTACAGAGGGACCAAAGGACTGATCTCGAGTGGCTACAGCCAGGGACTGATCGCTGATTTCAGCGAAATAAGAAAACAGGCCGAGTATATTGCGAAGGCATCGGGAAGCAAGGGTCCTTTCAATGTGCAGGGAAGATTGAAGAACGGGGTGCTGATCCCCTTCGAGATCAATCCTCGCTTTTCGGCTTCAACCTACCTGAGAAATATGGCGGGCTTCAACGAGATTCATCTTTACCTGCAACACCTTGTCAACAACAAAAGCAGTTTTGACTGGCAACTGAGGGAAGGCTATTACCTCAGGAGCTTCGATGAAATGTATCTTCCTTTACCGGCAATAAAGAAACTTGCATGATCAATTGGTTGACCGATTATATTGGAACGGGTGCTTACCTGGATGTCATGGCTGCGGGTGGGGACGTCGCGGTGGTAGATGTAAGAAACCTGGTGGATAAGGACGGCAATACCGGTGAGGCCATTCTCAGCAAGATCGACGAATCGATTGCCATTCTTAAAAAACATGGGAAGGTTGTCGTTTGTTGTGACTATGGAATGTCGCGAAGTAACTCCATTGCGGCAGGAGTAATTTCTAAATATGAGTCTATTCCTTTTTCAAAGGCCGTAAGCATGGTACAGCAAAAGACCTCTGA
>DASSFT010000400.1:0-3170 GCA_035694045.1 Chitinophagaceae bacterium | reverse complement strand
AATTGTAAAGAACGACAATGCCAAAATTGTTTTACAAAAGAGTGACAACGGTACTGACAACAATCACCACTATAGGTGACTAAAATCCGGTCGCAGCAAGCAACTATCCATTCACAAAATCCGATGCATCGCCATGAATATTCTGTAATGATAAAACAGGAATAGCGCGGTAGCCAGTGAAGGATGACTTAATTGAGAAATTAATGTGATAAACCGGCTGCCTTGCAGCATCGATTGTAAAGACCTTTCCTTCAGATAATGCGCAGAGAGGCGCGAGCGACGCTACAGTAAATTCTTTGAGATCCCAGCTTGAAACATGAATTAATTTATCCAGGACATGCGTTCGTCCAGGGGAATGCGAATAGCTTTTGCAGATGGTATACCGATATGCCCTATGTAAAAGAATCCAAGAAGCCGGTCTTCATCATCCAAACCAAAAAAAGATTTCGCTTTTTCCTGGTAGGTGATCCCGCCGGTGGTCAGGTAGCCGCCGAGGCCATAGGCACTCACGGATAAATAAATATTCTGTATCGCACAGCCAACAGCGATGATATCTTCTATTTCGGGAATGTTTTTGATCGTAGTGCGTTTCATCCCGATGGAAATGATATGCGAGGCCTTTAACGGGTTTTGCTGGAGCTTGATATAAGTAGCTTCCTTGAAGCTGTCACCTGCTTCCATTTTATAGAGTTCGCTTTGGAAATACGCGAATTTTTTCAGCCCTTCATCGGCAAAGACGGTGAAACGCCAGGGGTCCGATTTGCCATGATCAGGTGCCCAGGTTGCATTGGTCAGTATCTCTTTAATGATATTGTCATCGACTTTTTTGCCAGGTATGAACTGGTCGGGAAAAACGGAGCGGCGGTTACGGGCAAGTTCGTTAAAGAAATCAGAGTTTTTCATGGTTATGATAGATTAGTGGTGATGGCTCAACTATTATGGCGGTGATTTTATCGTAGCAAAAGTTCGCAGGGTTTTAATCCCGTATGTTTTTTGAACGCGGTGGAAAAATGCGAAATCGATGAATAACCGAGCATGAGGGATACTTCGGTAACGCTTAATCCTTTTTCGTAAAGTAAATAGCGGGCATGCTCCATGCGCTGGCTCTGGTAAAAATCAAAAATGGTCGTGCCAAACATTTCTTTAAAGCCTTTTTTCAGGTAGCATTCGTTCATAGCAACTTTGCGGCTAAGCTCCTTAATGGTTATCGGCTCACCGATATGCTGGATAAGTACTTCCCTGGCCTGGTTGATCTTTTCCCTGTCTGTTTCATTGGCCAGGAACTTGCAATTGATCACATCCACATCTTTTTCGCCGATCATGCAATCCATGCTATGGAGCAATAGCATTTGAATCTGTGCATTGATATAAATGTTTTCCAGGCTGCCTGTATAATTATGATTCAGCAAGGCTTCGAGCACGGTCCGTGTTTTACCACAGAGCGGCAACACTTTAGTGAAAGAAGCCTCGTGCCGGAAGTTGAGAATATTCTCGCCCAGCGTGTCGCCGGCATTCCTGGGTTTTACAAACTGCGACAGGTGTGCGGGGAAAAACTTAAAGCTCATCACATCCAGGCTATCACTCTTGTCCATACAATTCCTGGATAATCCGGCTTTGCACATATTGCATTCCGTGTCTTTGTGATTGCAGTAGATATTCCCGGAAATGCAGAATTTCAGCTCAAGACAATTTTCCCTGGTATCGTCCTTTTCGTAATGGTAAACGATGATGCCCGTGTCTTCAATAGGCGACTGCCGGTTACGGATATACCTTTTTATTAGATATTGGACCGAACCGGGCATTTGCTGTTCCTTTTCATACAACAATTCCATTTGGTCCAGCAGGGGGGCCTGTTTATATGCCAGGGCTACTATATCAGAGGTTATAAGATTATTCATTGGAGCCACAAATTTACAAGCGTGCTATTGATTTTCAGCGGTGATTTCAACAGAAAACGATGGTGAAAACCCCAGAAATCTTTAAGGCCTGAATTTTAACCGCCTATGACAAAAAAAATTCCGTTTTTGGCGGTAACGATTACCTTTGCACAGCTCCGCTGAGGCGGATGTTTTTTTAATAATACATGATTCATCCACATACATATATCCATCCGAATGCAAGACTTGCCACCAATGTAAAGGTTGATCCTTTTACCGTTATACATCAGGACGTTGAGATCGGCGATGGAACCTGGGTAGGATCGAACGTGACTATCATGGAGGGTGCCCGCGTCGGGAGGAATTGCCGGATTTTTCCCGGGGCTGTAATAGCCGCCATTCCCCAGGATCTTAAATTCCAGGGGGAGTATTCCAATGTATTTATCGGGGATGGTACGACCATACGTGAGTTTGTGACTGTGAACCGCGGTACCAAGGCCAGGGATAAGACGATTATCGGCAAAAACTGCCTGATCATGGCCTATTGCCATTTTGCCCATGACTGTATTGTGGGTGACAACTGCATCATGAGCAACAATACTCAGGTAGCTGGTCATGTGACCATCGGTGACTGGGCGATCATTGGGGGTATGACAGCCGTACACCAGTTCATCAATATCGGCCAGCATGCTTTCCTTAGTGGTGGCTCACTGGTGGGTAAGGATGTACCTCCTTACATTAAAGCTGCCCGTACGCCCCTGAGCTATGCCGGGGTGAATTCCATTGGTTTGAAAAGAAGGGGTTTTAGCATCGAGCGGATCAATCATATCCTCGATATCTACCGTATTATCTATAATAAAGGAATGAACACCAGCCAGGCGGTGGAGTACATCGAAGAAGAAATGCCGGCTACCGATGAAAGGGATGAGATATTAACGTTTATCCGGGAAAGCGGTAGAGGTATCATCAAACGATTCACCAAAGGCAATGGCGATGACGATCTCCCTATCTGATGCCGGGAAGCGATTCAACCGCGAATGGATATTCCGGCATTTTACTTACACGTTCGAAGAAGGAAAATCATACGCGATCACTGGTCCCAACGGATCTGGTAAGAGTACGCTGCTCCAGGTGATAAGTGGGGCTATGCATGCTAATGAAGGAAGCATTAAATATACTGTCGATAGTCGCGACCCGATAGCTATCGGGTCGATAGTCGGTAGTCAAGAGACTATAGTCAATAGTCAGCATCCAGTATCCAGCATCGAGCATCCAGCATCTAACACTCCCCCA
>DASSFT010000399.1:0-8598 GCA_035694045.1 Chitinophagaceae bacterium | reverse complement strand
ATTCAGGGTAAAGTTGCTGGTGTGGATATTACATCCAATGAAAGACCCGGAACATTCGGTACTATCAGAATTCGTGGTGAACGCTCCGTAAATGCCACCAATGATCCCCTTTATGTAGTTGACAATATTCCTTTGTCAACTGGCGGTATTGAGTACCTCAACCCCAATGATATTGAATCTATAGATATCCTTAAAGATGCATCTGCTACGGCTATTTATGGTTCACGTGGTGCCAACGGGGTGGTTATTGTTACTACGAAACAGGGTAAATCTGGTAAAGTACAAGTAAACTTTTATAGCTCGCTTACATTTGAAAAGGTTAAAGACTGGGCCCCCATTATGACTGCTTCAGAATACATAGATTTTCGCCGCTGGGCAGTTTATTATAGTAATCCAGCTGGCCGTCCAAGAGGCGACCAGCCAACTATTGCAAACGACCGTGATATTTTTCTTGCCACTTCTGATCCTACTGCCTGGAAAAATATTAACAAGGGCTGGGCCAGCGGTACATGGGATGGGTCAAAGGTTGGCAATACTGACTGGACAGGCCTGGTATCTCAAACTGGTATTACTACAGACAATACAGTCAGTGTAAGCGGAGGTACAAAAAATATAAAAGCCTATGCTTCTTTTGGATATTTAGGTAACAAAGGCACTTCTATCGGGCAAAAGTTTACAAGATACTCCGGTAAGGCCAATGTAGATATCCAGGCGACTGACTGGTTTAGTATGGGGTTGAGTGTAAATGTTACCCATAGCACACAGGAGTTTGGTCAGTCAAGCCTAATCATTGGTTCATTTGTCGGTACGCCTGCAAATAGTATTTATAATTCTGCAAGGGCAGTTTTCAAATGGGCTGTTCCTTATGATTCAGCAGGTAACAGAATAATTTACCCTGGTGGTGATGTGGCTTTTAAAACCGTTGTAGACGAATGGAAATATTCGCAAGACCAAAGGAAGTCCTTCCGTGCATTCGGTAGCTTTAATGCACAACTAGATTTTGGTAAAATTCATCATGCACTAAAAGGGTTAAAATACCGCTTCAATTTTGGCCCTGAGCTTGCCGATTCTACCATTGGTGTTTATATCGACGGCCAGTCGGCAGCAAGTAGTGGCATTAACGGAGCTTCTTTGCGGGAAACCAAAGCCACTTCATGGACACTAGATAATCTTGTTTACTACGATAAAGAAATCAATAAGCATAGCTTTAGCCTTACGTTACTGCAAAGCGCTACCAAGTATGTTGCTAATGCTGTAAACAGAATTGTGGGGACTGGCATTCCACAAGCAAGCCAAAAATGGTATGAACTGAATAATGGCGTGCTTCCTTCCACTAATCTTACCATTACCCGTGTTACTCCACTAACTGAAAGCCAATTGACAAGCTACATGGCCCGCCTGAATTACGGGTTTGATGATAAGTATTTGTTAACTGCATCTATACGACAGGATGCCGCTTCGCAACTTGCTGAAGGAAACAAGAGTGATATATTTCCCAGTGCTGCTATTGCATGGCGCGTCAACCGTGAGAAATTCATGCAAAATCTTGCATTTGTAAATGAGTTAAAATTCCGGCTTGGAGTGGGAGTTACAGGCAATTCCTCTGTTAATCCATACCAGACGCTAACCTTTGGCGTTCCTTATTTCTATGCAAACGGTGGCAGTGTTATCGCAGCATCTCTTCCAACTACCCAATTAGGAAACCCGGATTTAAGATGGGAAAAAACAACCCAATACAATTTAGGTATTGATTTCGGCCTGTTTAAAGGCAGAGTTTCGGGAGCAATTGATATTTATGCGTCCAAAACAAAAGACTTATTATTCCCACAAAGATTGCCGACTGTCACCGGATATCTTCTTACCCTAACGAATATTGGCGAAACGAATAATAAGGGTGTTGATATTAGTCTCAATACTATTAACATGACCACGAGAAGCTTTCAGTGGACAACAAACCTGAATGTAAGCTGGCAAAAAGACAAACTAGTTGAGGGAGCCACTGGAAAAAATGATGACATCCTCAATAACCTTTTTATTGGCCAGCCTCTTCGTGTTATTTACGGTTTTGCCTCCAATGGTATGTGGCAGTATGCCGATACTGGATTGTTGGCCAAATATGCCCTTAACGGTAACACCTTTACCCCGGGCCAGGTAAGACCTGTCGATCAGAACGGTGATAATAAGATCGACGCCAATTTTGACAGGACAGTTATTGGCCACACAAGACCTCGATGGGTAGTCGGCATGACGAATACTTTTACCTACAAGGGCTTTGAATTGTCAATCTTTATATATGGTCGCATGAACTACTGGTTCAACCAGGGCGGTGAATCACAAACAGCTCGTGGAAACCAGCGACAGATTGATTACTGGACAGAAAAAAACCAAAATGCAGAGTACCAAAAGCCGTTTTATTCTGTAGGATCCGGCGATGCATATTCTCCTTCGTTAGGATACCTTAAAGCATCGTTTTTGAAGATCAGGAGTATTTCCGCTTCTTATAATTTACCAACTAATGTATTAAAGACGATGCATATGTCGAGCCTTAGAGTATATGTCCAGGCTATCAATCCAGGTATGATCTATTCTCAGATAAAATTCATGGATATGGATGCAGTTTCCACGTTCGCTAACCGTGGATTTGTATTTGGTATCAATGCTGGTTTTTAACTCATTAAATATTTGACATCATGAAAAATAAATTATTAAATATAGGTATAGTAACCATGCTGATGCTATTGGTTACCACTTCATGTAAGAAATCATTCTTAAATGAAGAATTGAAAACCTCGAGGGATTTGGAGTTTTATAAAACTGACGCTGGGATACAGCAGCTAGTGAATGGTGCCTATCACCAGGTATTTGCAACCCCCTTTAATGGAGAAATGGCATTCTCTAATATGTGTTATGGAGGCGATGAATTCCGCACTGGAGGGGACCCTTCAAACGGGATGTACAATTCTTATGGTAATACATTTGGGCCATTTGTTACCCCGAATAATGCTAATACCGTAGCTGCCGAAGCACAATGGGATAATTTATATATCGGTATTGGACATGCAAACCTGATCATTGACAATGCAACGGCCAGTGCTTCAACCTCTGATGCCATCAAGAAAACAGCTTTGGGAGAAGGCTATTTTTTACGTGCTTATAATTATTTAAGGCTGGTGAGCCAATTTGGTGCAGTACCCTTACAAACTAAACCCATCAATAGTGTTAAATTAGAATTTACCCGTGCGGCACCCAAAGATGTATATGATGTAATTATTGCTGATCTTACACAAGCCAACAATCTTTTAGGTAATACAGGCAGTCCTCACAGAATTACTAAGGATGCTGCAGCCCATTTCCTGGCAAAAGCTTATTTGAGCCGTGCTAGCGAAATCAATGATTCCTGGAACACTGCCACCAAAGCAACTGACCTCGCTGCCATTGCACCTTTGTGTGATGCGGTAATTGCTAACCACCCGTTAGCACCCAACTTTGGTGATTTGTGGAGATATACCAGCCCGAACGGAGCCAATGAAAACTTAAAGGAATTAATTTTATCTGCAGAGTTTACATCGGACCTGACAGCAAGCGGCCAAAACACTCAACATTTATACTTCGTTTCCCGCTATGAGGATATAGCCCAGATGCAAAGGGACTTAAGCGGTGACCGGCCATTCAGCCGCCTCTGCCCTAACTTTTATATGTACAGGATATATGACATGCAAAACGATTCGAGGTTCTGGAAGTCTTTCAGAACAAAAAGCAAGGTGAATGCTGCCGCACCAACGGCTCCTTATGTGCAAGGTGATTTAGGTCTTATGTATGTTATCAATCAACCAGGGGATACCCGCTTTTCAGCCAATTTGTTAAACAATTCTGTGGTGTACAGTGGTACTGGAAAAACTATACCCCATGTGTATGTAGCCTACAAGAACGGACAGACAAACGATATTGGATGGAATGATACCCGGCGTTTTCCATCACTCAGCAAGTTTATGGATGGTTCCCGTACAGCTGGCTTCAATGATGTGAGGGGTCTTCGTGATATTACATTGGCACGTTCTGCTGAAACTTATTTGATTGCAGCCGAAGCAAAGATCCGTTTGGCAAAATTGGGTACAGGTGCTTACACAGATGCGTTGCCTTATATTAATACAGTAAGGGCCAGGGCACAGTTCGTGAATGGGGAAAACCGTTCGGTTTATTACGACGGCGGTGCTGCACCCAGCAGTGCTCCTCAAAGCATACCTCCTTCTTTCTTCCCTGAAAATTCTTATTACGAATCAAATAATATTCCTGTTACAACTGCTGCTTCTGCCAGTTTAGCAATAACTAATATTGCAGCTTTACCGGCAGGTGATGAGTACATCATTACCACACTAGCTTTAAGTTCTACCTACGACAGGATGTTGTGTTTGTTATTAAATGAAAGAGCAAGAGAGCTTTCGGGTGAATATTTGCGCTGGCAGGATCTGTCCCGCACCAAAACATTGGTGCCCCGTGCCAAAGCATTTAATCCCGATGCAGCGCCTAATATCCAGGATCGTCATTTATTGCGCCCAATACCACAAACATTCCTTGATGGTATTCAAAAGGGCGGGGTGCCTTTAACAGCAGCTGAGAAACAAGCCATGCAAAACCCAGGATATTGAGTTGCAGTCCTTGAGAATTTTGCGCTGAATGATTGAAGTTAGCTAATAGGATTTCCATTATAGCAATTCCGCAAGCAGAAAGCCCGACTAAGTCCTTAGTGCGGGCTCTTTTTTTGACAAAGAAAGGCCACAGCAAAAAATTAAATTATGCTATTTGTCAAAAACAATGTTATAAAGTAAACTGGGCGATATTCCGGCTTGACGCCTGGTAGGAGTCATCCCGGTCAGGGGAATGTTGCGAACACAATTCCGTCGTCATAATAAATTAACTTTCCGTCATTGTCCTTATAGTATGCAATCGGGATTTCTTGAGGATAAATTCTATTTTTTAAAGTGACTTTCCAACACTTTACTAAATTCTCAGGCATATTGCTTGATCCTGAATTTAAATTATAATAGCCAAATTCAGCACTAAAGCAACTGTCTTTGTATTGATTTCCGCTATGACTATACTCCTCAATATCTCTAAGAAATAGCGTTCGGATTTGCCCAATTGTGAGCTTTGGATTTGTGCCCAGGGTTGTTCCCGCTGATGGAATTCCATTTAGATGATCGAAGATATTGTTCTTGAATCCAAATACCAGGCCTCCAGTGAAAATTTCCAATCCGTTTGTGAATTCTTTTACACGAATAATTTTGTCATCAAATTTTACATAAGGTGGAAAAAATGTCTGTACAGAATCATCTGAGTAATAATAATATCTATATTTTGAATTATCTATGTTGTTATTGGCAAAAAGGCCATTAATGATTTGAATGTTTGAATTGTTTATTGTGTAACCACTATGGTCAGTTACCCGTACTTTTTTCCATTCTATACATCCTTTGTTTTCGGCTATTCGAACAGAGTTATCTTTATTACACGACCAAACGAGCATCGTTGTAATAATTAAAGCAAATAAACTGGGTTTCATAACTAGTTTTTGAATTTATGTTCATCTCTGCGGTCCTCTGTGTATTCTTTGGAGTCCTCTGTGACTTATTGATCTCAAAGGCCACAGAGAGCCACAGAGGGAAAAAGAGAGCCACAGAGCCGTTACATTGTGCATGTCTGCCGGTGTGACAACTAATATTTTGAAATCGTTGCTCGAATGGTGGTTAAGGGTAGGGTTTATTTCGTTCCCTTCTACCGTTCAATTTACCCGTGTCCACCAATGTCCTTCCTGGTCTTGATAGGCGACAATTCCCTTCTCCTCGGTTACGTAAATGGTTTTTATATCAGTGGGGTATTTTACCAGGTCTAAGGCGGTATTCTCAACTTTATGATAATGGTTAAATGTCAGGCTGTTCGTGCTAATAGGCTGATCAAGCATTTCATCGTTTTTCCTGGTAATATTTCCTCTAAAGTTTTTAAATGAGATATGACAACTCTCTTCGCCATTGTCGGGATAAATGTTTAGGGAGATTAGCTCATCATCTTCGATAGTTACTTTTGTGGCGTTGTTATTAGCATCTCTTTCAATTTTTTCATGTGTCCATTGCTTTGTTGGAAGCTGATTATAGGAAAATGAAATATACTTGTAAGCTCTCTGGTTGATAAGCGAGCCCTTTGTATTAACTACTGTGGAACCAGACCTGGTAATTACGAAAGTATCGATATATCCAATGTCGTTTTTATACAGTAAAGTGTCACCAACTTTATAGGGCCGGATCAAACTTGCGTATTTGTCAGAAAAAACGAATTTGCTTTCAGGAAAAGCTTTGTCAGAACAGCTGTAGATCGCCGAAATAAGGATGACTAATATGATTAATTTCGAGAGTCGCATAAATAATTATTAATTGATCAATTATGCATTGTGATAATTACATTGCCGATTTTTTGACCACTTGCCACATAAGTAAATGCTTCAGCTATTTTATCAATGGGATACTTTCTATCTATAAGAGGTCTGAATCTTCCTTCTTCGATTAGTTTTTTGATAAAACTCAGTCCTGTCTTAATGTTTTTAGGAGGCTTGAATACGACTTTTTTTCCACCGAATAACGGAGTAATGAGTACCAGGAGCAGGTTTTCCGCCCCTCCTGACGAAGTATAAATCCCATTCTTCTTTAAGAGACGTTTGCACTTTGCGAAACTGGTTTTGCCCACGGCATCAAAAACGTAGTCATATTTCTCAGTATCTTTTGTAAAATCATTTTTTGTATAATCAATCACCCTGTCGGCTCCTAAAGATTTTACCATGTCGAAATGTTCACCCCTGCACACCGCCGTAATAGATAGTCCATAAAGTTTTAAAAACTGGACATACGATGAACCAATGGCACCTGTTGCCCCATAGATCAATACTTTTTGCCCGGCTTTTAGATTTAACAGGGTGTTACCTACAGCATAGAATGCTCCTTCCAAACAGGCTGCTGCCTCGTCATACTGTAAATTGGCAGGGATATTAACTGTAATTTTTGTTGCTTTTGTTTCCGGCAATACCAGGTATTGTGCATGGGAACTGATTCCTATAAGACCACCGCTAAACCCCATTACCTTGTCGCCTGTTTTAAAACAGGTGACATCTTTACCTGTTGCTTCAACCTGGCCGGCAAAGTCTGTTCCTGTAGTTGCTAATTTGGGTTTGAATAGTCCGGTGAAAAGTCTCATGAGGAATGGCCTGCCTGTAAGTATATGATAATCGCTCCTGTTTGCCGTAGCCGCATATACTTTTATCAGCACTTCATCGTCTTTTGGAATGGGTATTTCAATCTCTTTTATGCTTAAAACTCGCGGCAGACCATATTTCGAACGAAATGCGACTTTCATTTTAGTTGTTGGTTTATGGCAGCGGGCATGTCCTGCTTGTTCGCCCATCCTGCCATCTCGGTATAGATTTCTTCTTCTAAACGTTTATCCTTAAGTATCTGGTCGTATGTCAGATGTTTAACGTTAACCAGGTATTCTATCATCAATCTTCCTTTGTAATAATATTCCGGCGCTTCACAACCTCCTTCTTCCACTGAAATCCATATATCGGTTTGCTTACGGTTCAATTCGATGAATCTTTCTATATCCTTTTTTAAGCTGTAATTTGGTTCGGAATATTTTTGCCTTGCTATGTATTCCGGGTAACCTTCGAGTTTCCACATTTCAGGGTGCTTGAATGGATTAAACTTCAGTATTCCATACTTATGCATTTGAAGGCAATGTATCATTTCATGAGCAATTACGTAAGCAAGATCCTGTTGACAGGGTTTATGAAAGGTTGTATAAGCCAGCCTTTTGTTTATTTCAACTTGCACTTTAATAACCAAATTATTGTCAGTCGCCCTTGCAGTTGGACCCTTGCCAAATACTTTACTATCTAACTTGTTGAAGAAAGTGTTGGGAGCAAAAAAAATATCCACTTTATAGGTTGAGTCGTACAATTCCGAGTTCTTAACCAATGAAACTGCACTGTCCAAAACCGGGTTGATTTCATTCCCGATCTTGTCGTTTGAATACACCTTGAATTGCCTGTACTCTATTTTATTGGCAAATAGGGGTTGGGGGTATAAAATGATCGTTGCAATACTTGTAACAATTACTAAAAAGGTAATAAGAACCCATTTTAGAACTTTTTTGATCCGGCGACCCCCGGATTTTTTCTTCTTTATCATTGCTTCCAGATTTGTGGTGAAACCTGATTGCCGCCAGCGGCCGGGGCTTCATTTCCATCTTTGATAGGAGTCCGGCTGTGAGCAAATTTATTCAACTTTTATAATTGTTGCCTGCCGTGCAATGATGCTCCAGGAATTGTTTTTATATAGCCAAACATGTGTAAATCTTCTACTCACTGTCTTCCCTGCATTAACCTGCTGTCCCTGTGGTTTGATTATTTCGCCGCCCATGGTGATTGCTACATTATCATTGAATGTGATCTTCTCAATATTTCTTTCAAATGATATATAGTTTAGATTGCCCGATCTGAGTTGGGCTTTTGTGCCCGCTACTGTTCCAACAATATTTGCTGGCGTATTTACAATC
>DASSFT010000398.1:0-3731 GCA_035694045.1 Chitinophagaceae bacterium | reverse complement strand
CCCAACGGCGTTCTTGATTTTGTCAATAAGAGATGGCAGGACTATACAGGAATTTCATTGGAGGAGTTGATTAAAGACCCAACAGGGACCATCTATCCTGAAGACCTTCCTGGTGTTCTTACAAGTTGGGCAGAAAGCATGGCAGCAGGAGAATCTGCTGAGGATGAAATGCGGTTACGACGGGCTGATGGAGAATACCGGTGGTTCCTGGTGCGCACAGCGCCGCTCAGGAATGAGCAGGGTAAGATTATCAAGTGGTATGGTGTATCAATAGATATTCAGGATAGTAAATGTGCAGAAGATGAGTTACGATTAGCCTATCAACGTTTATCGTATCATGTTGAAAATACTCCCCTCGCAGTCATAGAATGCGACAAGAACCTCTATATTACACGATGGTCAACACATGCTGAGGAACTTTTTGGATGGAAGGAATCTGAAGCAATAAGGAAAAACATATATGATCCTGAGCTCTCCCTTATCTATCCTGAGGATACTCAGCCGGTCAATCAAATTGCCGATCAATTGACAAGCGGAATTGTTGATCGTAACCTGAGCCTTAACCGCAATTATACAAAAGAACGAAAGTTGATCTATTGCGAATGGTATAATTCTGTCTTAAGAGATCAGCAGGGGAATGTGATCACCATATTGTCATTGGTGCACGATGTAACTGAAAGAAAAATTGCTGAAGAACAGCTAAAACAAAGTGAAACTCACCTGGCTGAAGCGCAAAAGGTGGCAAAGATGGGAAGCTGGAGTTTAGATGTTAAAACTAACAGGGTTACCTGGTCAGAGGGTTTATACAATGTTTTCGGAGTTGATAAACGCACATTCGGGAAAACGCATGATTCCTTTTTACAGCTGATAGATGATGAAGACAGGGAGTTTGTGTTGCAAACCAACAAAAATACAGGGCAAACCGGAGAACCTTTTACTATAGAGTATCACATTACTACACCCAACGGGGAAAAGCGTAGCATCCGTGAACATGGATACGGAGAAAAAGACGGAAATGGAAATGTTGTTCGATTGTTCGGCACGGCCCAGGACATCACAGAACAAAAGAGAGCGGAGGAGACGTTGCAGCAATCCCACGAGGAGATAAGGCGCCTAACCGATCATCTTCAGAAAATCCGTGACGAAGAGCGGGCACATATAGCGAGAGAAATTCATGATGAACTGGGACAACAACTTACCGCCATTAAAATGGATATAGTATGGGTTGATAAAAAAATGGCCGATGAGGCGGCCGATATAAAAAGAAAACTGAAAAATGTTATTGGCTTACTGGATGGAAGCAACGAATCTATAAGAAGGATATTAAGCGAATTAAGGCCGGGCATACTGGATGAAAACGACTGGATGGAATCAATAGAATGGCTGTGCAGGCAACTAAAAGAAACTACCGGCATTCCTGTAAAATTTTCCGTTTCTGTTCCTGAAAAAGAATTAAAGATATCAAACCTGGTTGCAAAATGCATGTTCCGGGTATGCCAGGAAGCCTTCACTAACATTACCCGGTATTCCCAGGCTAAAAACGTCTCTGTTTCAATAAGCATTCCCGATGGAAATATTATTCTCATCATCGAAGATGACGGATTAGGGTTCAACCCGGCCGCAGTTAAAAGCAAAAAATCATTTGGAATCCTGGGAATGAGAGAAAGAGTCCTTTCCCTCAAGGGTAAATTTGATCTTGTCTCTTCGCCTGGCAAAGGCACAAAAATTATTGTTAGCTTGCCTTTAGAAACGCAGGCATGAGTCATAATTGGTTTAACAGAAAAGAGGCATTCATCTATGGCTACATTGAATAAAATGAAGCGAATTATTTTAGCGGATGATCACGCCTTTATACGCCTGGGACTTATACAGATCCTAAAAGACGAATATCCTTCAGCAGAAATAAAGGAAGTAGGCGACGCCGATACTTTAATTAACGAGGTAAAGTTACACGATTGGGACCTTGTAATATCCGATCTTGAAATGCCAGGCAAAAGCGGGATCGAAGCATTGGAACAAATCAAAAAGATAAAACCACAACTACCGGTTTTAATTCTCAGCATTTACACCGAAGACCTATACGCGGTGAGGGTATTAAAAGCGGGAGCATCCGGGTATATGAATAAGAATGCTGCACCCTATGAATTAATCAATGCGATACAGCGAATTTCATTGGGAAGAAAATATATCACTCCCGAAATTGCGGAAAAACTATTATCACAGGTTGACCCGGTTAATAAACCACATGAATTGCTTACCAATAAGGAATTCGAAATCTTCAGGCTGCTCGCCTATGGCAAAACAATTACCCAGATCGCCCAAATGCAGTCGTTGGCTTTAACCACGGTAAGCACATACCGCAGCAGGATTTTGGAAAAATTGGGTCTATCAAATAATGCTGAGCTAACGCGTTATGCTATTGCTCACCAGGTAATATCTGATATTGGCTTATAGAGCGAATTAATAAGTTCCCCTTACTCTTCGTAGTATAGTTACTACTCAAAAAACTTCCCCTACTTCTACAGGGTGTGAATATTGCTACTATTGTATGCCTGCCTGCATCGTACTTCCTTTGTGGCACCAAAATCTTCAAATGCTGGTATTAATTGTTAGCAGGTCTCTTCGGATCATTGAAAGATTAGAAGAAATAATATCAGAGTCGCAGAGCATTACAGTCATCCACCGCGCTTATTCTTATGAGGAAGCTAATAAACTGATCAGGAGGAATAACTATGATATCGCCATCCTGGATATTGACTTCTGGGAAAACGAATCCCTTCAACTTTTAAAAGATATGAGAAAAACCTATGAGAAGCTTTGTATTATCGTTCTATTCACTCCTATGGATAATTGCATAAATGAGCAATGCAAATCCATAGGAGTTGATTTTCTTTTAGATAAATACTACCATTTTGAAAAACTAGGTGGCCTGTTAGAAATGCATCATTTAATGACATCACTTGACCTGGTCAAAAACAGCGGCAAATAATGGATGTACCCTTTTGTTTACATTTTTCTGAAGTTCCATGATAACTTAAAAGACCCGGATCAGGACAAATGAAGAGCATGAAATGACATTTAACGATTGAAATGCTGATATAAACGTCGGGCTATGGTTAAAAATAAATTCCCTGGTAAGCGGAGAACGCGTTTCTCATTCCGTGGTCTCTCCCTCCAGCAACGACTGCCTCTATTGATAAGTATGCTGTTACTGGCAATCATGGTTACATTTAGCTGGATTTCCTATATCGGGGTAAAGAATGCAGCTCTTGAAACAGGTAAAGAAAGATTACGTTCATTGGCTGACCAGCTTAGTGCTATGTTTTCCCGATCAACGCAATTAATCCTGGCTACTACCCAGTCAACGGCTAACCAGGAATCGGTCAAAAAAGTTCTGCAACCAGGCGGGTCGGGATTTCACAGCCAGGCATTGGAAGATCTTCGAAAACTCCGGCTCGACAGCACCTGGGTGCTGATAGAACTACTGGATATTAACCGGCATCCCGTGGTTTTTTCAGGAAGAGATTCTGCTCACGTCATAAGCAGGTTTGACTCACTATGGACGAGCTCTTCTCTCAATGATTTTACCAGAATTGGAAAAATATACCAGTTGGGGGATTCTATGTACTACCCCATTGTTGCCCCGGTCACAGAGGACAAAAAAGTTATAGGTCATTTAGTGCGGTGGCGGTTACTGTCAGTCTCGCCAAAAGTCCTTGAGCAGTTTTCGG
>DASSFT010000397.1:0-4264 GCA_035694045.1 Chitinophagaceae bacterium | reverse complement strand
CAGCACCTGTTCGCTGAGATTATATCCAAGTGCCGTTCTTTCCTTATAGATCTTTTCATCACTTCCCCGCGAAAAATAAATGCGTTCAAAGCTGCAGGCCTTCCTTTCTTTAGGTTCCAGTACCTGCGCTATTTCTATGTCACCGGTTTCATCTACGATGAGGGCCTGGCCAGGCATCAGCTCTCTGACTTCATTTTCGCCAACATTAAATGTAGTCCTGATAGCGGCTCTTTCCGATGCAGCCACTACCACCTCATCATTGATATAATAATAAGAAGGCCGGATGCCATGCGCGTCCCGGAATACAAATCCGATTCCGTTGCCGGTATAGCCACCCACATGAAATCCTCCATCAAATAAAGGCAGTGATCTTTTCAGAACTTTTTTTATATCAAGCTTACCCGGCGACAGTTCATCCTCCTGGCATAAAAAAGTATGCATGAGCTCTATCATGGCAGCCAGGTCACTGAAACGCATGTTTTCACTCGGTTCCTTGCCCACCAGAGTGAACAGTTCATCTGTATTAACAATATTGAAATTGCCCGCCAATGCAAGATTGCGGGCTGGAATAGTATCCCTGTTTATGAACGGGTGGCAATATTCGAGCTTGTTTTTTCCCTGGGTGCCGTATCTCAAATGACCCAACAGGAGTTCACCTAAAAAATTGACATGCCCCTTCATCAACCCTGGATGATTGCGGATACCCGGGTGATATTTTTCCAGCTCATCGATCTCCTTCCCAATCTGCTGAAAAATATCGGCGATAGCCTGCGGCGCATTGCTCCTGATGCGCTGCATAAAGGGATATCCCGGCTCAACATTGAGCTTAACCGCTGCCACGCCGGCGCCATCCTGCCCACGGTTATGCTGCTTCTCCATGAGAAGATAGAGCTTATTAAGCCCCCACATCACTGTACCGTATCGCTGATGATAATACGAGAAAGATTTTCTCAACCGGATGAATGCTAACCCGCATTCGTGTTTGATCGGATCACTCATGAATAACGAAGAAGGCGCAAAGTTAGGGCGATCGGGGCAATAGGAAACATTAAAATTCTGTCCTGTTGTCTTATATGATAGATGTCAAGTTTTTGAAATATGCTGCGGATATAGGTATCTCTTTTTAAGCCACGGATACACGGATTTTCATTTTTGCCACGGATACACGGATGAGCGGTTTAATGGTTGAAAGGTTTAAAGATGAAGATTCCCGCGGATACACGGATTTCCGTTGATGCTGGGGATGCAGGGCATTTCAACTAAGCCGTGGAAGCGCGGAGAGGAGATAAAGAATACCGGGCGAATTTTGTAAACAAATAACTGGCTGATTGGTTCGGTCATTAATCCCTGCTGGCAAACCGTTGTAGTTGCGGGCAGCCGGCGGAGGCGGAATCATCGATCGTGATGAAATAGGAAGATATTTTTGAGTTGATCCATTTGTCGACTGCCTGGTTTCTTTTTTCCTCCAACGCCATTTGTGATATCCTGAGGTAGTCATCTTTCAGGTTCATGATATGCGGAGTCGTACGTGATTTGAGATAGACAAGCCTTACAGCTTTCCTGTTTTGTTCATCTACGAAGAAACTGGGTCTAGAAATTTCACCCACATCCATTTTATCAGTGATGGCGGCCAAATCCTTTTTCAGCTCCTGGGCAGATCCGTCCTGGCTTAACAAAAATGGCCCAACGATCCTATCTTTTGTATTCTCGCTATACAATGACGCAGCTTCCTTGAAGTCAATTCTTTTCTCGATTATCGCGTTGCGGAGTACATTCAATTGTGCTTTGGCTTCATTGACTTCGACGTCGGTGACCGGGTGAACCCTGAAGACATACCTGACAGTCGCATCATCTCCCCTTCGCTCCAGCATCTGGATAAGATAGAATCCAGACTTGCATTTTACAGGTGCCGATATTTCACCCTGTTTCAGGCGAAATGCAGCTTTGAGAAAGTCCTGGTCCATGTCGCCATTATATCTATTTATCTTGATCCCCTTGCATTCCTCTTTATTCTCGCTGCAGAATGCGTGTATCTTATTCTCGACGCCTTTTTTAAAATTATTCAATTCATTGATGACA
The DNA here is from genome assembly GCA_035694045.1 of Chitinophagaceae bacterium. GTDB lineage: Bacteria > Bacteroidota > Bacteroidia > Chitinophagales > Chitinophagaceae > VBAT01. The sequence continues at coordinate 2,185 of DASSFT010000397.1, read as the reverse complement.
TATTGTTCCAGGTCTTTTGATGCTTCGGGATAAAAGACAATCTGGTATACTTCCAGCTCCGATTCTAAAAAAGGAAGACTGTCCTTTGGTATTTTTTCAAAAAAAGATTTTACTTCCGCCGGGCTTATTGTGATCCCGCCCGTGATCTTTTGCCGCATTGCATCCGCCAGCATTCGTTCCTTTACTGACTCCCGCGCATCGTCTTTGATTTGTTGAGCAGATTTTCCAGCAAAATCGTCCTCGCTACCGGCCTGGTTGAAGTAATAACGCAGTCGCTGATCCATTTCAGCTTCAACGTCTTTATCTGTCACTGGCAGCGAGTCTTTAAGCGCCTGTAGCATCAGCAATTTCGAAATGATGGCTTGTTCCATTGCCAGACAGCTCGCGTTGGATGGTACTTGTGTTCCCTGCCTGCGGAGGTCAGTGACTGAATTCTTTATTTCCGACGAAAGAACGATCTGGTCGCCAACAACAGCAACTATTTTATCTGCAACGTGAGGTTGTACTTGTGAGAGAGCGATAAATGCAGGCATTAAACCACATAACGTGAATATGATCTTCCTGCAAAGCATAGGTGTAAATGGTTGATCCGGAAAGGGCATGCCTTGTCCCTAATTATGAAAAACTCCGACTTATATTATTGAAAGCGGATTGATATGATCGCTAAGATTTCCACAGATCATAATCTATCAAGCCCATCATGACAATCAGCGTTCTCACTGATCTTAGAAGAAAAGTCAGCATCAATTCGAAATTAAAAACCTCTTGTATCGGTGCTGGCAAACTTCTGGACTCTCGGGCAGCTGGCAGAAGACTCATTATCCACCATGATGTAGTAAGTGGGAATTTTTGTCTTTAGCCATTTATCCAACACCAGGGTCTTCTTTTCTTCCAGCGCCATCTGGGATATCTTGCTATAATCATCACGCATGTTCATCCGGTGAGGCTCCGAACGTGACTTCAGGTAAATAACCCTGACACCCTTTTTATTCTGATCACCGGTAAAAGGTGTAGGAAGAGATATATCGCCCACTTTCATTTTACCAATCGAAGCGACCATTTCTTTATCCAGCTGATCAATGGTGACATATGGTGCGCCTTCGCGGTTGAGTACGCAGGGGCCTGAAAATTTAGCGGCTTCGTCATCGCTGTACTTGGTCGCGGCTTCATTAAAGGTTAAGGTACCGGCCAATATTTTTGAACGAACCGTATCTAGCTTGGCCTTTGCCTGGCCGATCTCCGCATCTGTTACTGGGGGAATGCGGAGTATGTGTTTCACGATGGCATCATCACCGGTCCTTTCAACCATTTGTATAAGATGATACCCGAATTTCGACTTGATTGGCGCCGATATCTCTCCTGGCTTCAAGCGGAATGCACTGGAAAGAAATACTGGGTCCCAGTTCTTTTCATTTCTATTGATCTGGAAAGCGCGGCCCTTGATCTCGTCACCCTCACCTTCTGAAACACGCTTTGCCAGTTGCTCAAAAGTGGTGACCTTATTTTCCAATTGCTTTTTGTAATTGTTCATTTCTGTCACGATATATTGCTCCAGGTCTCGTGAGGCTTTGGGATAAAGAAGGATCTGGCAAACTTCCAATTCCGATTCAAAGAAGGGGAGACTATCCTTTGGTATTTTATCAAAATAGGCTTTTACTTCGGTAGGTGTGATCTTGACATTTCCGACAATCTTTTGTTGCATGGCTTCAGCGAGCTTCCGTTCCCTCACAGATTCTCTTGCATCGTCTTTGATCTGGTACACAGATTTACCTGCATATTCTTCAAGGAGTTCCTTGGTGCCAAGCTGCGTGATATAATAACGAACGCGTTGATCCAGTTCGGCTTCCACTTCTTCATCGGTTACCGGCAATGAATCCTTTTCAGCTTGCAGCATCAACACCTTGGAAACAATCGCCTGTTCAGTGATCAAACATTCTGCATCCGGGGGGAGCGTATTGGCGCCGCCCTGGCGAACAATATCTGCAATCGAGTTCTTTATATCTGAATAGAGAATGATCCGGTCGCCGACCACTGCAATGATCTTGTCTGCTACTGCTTTTTTTGGCCCCTGAGCTGCTATTACCCCAACAAAAAGAAGAAAAACGGCAGTCAGTATATTTTTTCTGTAAAGCATGATACTCAAAAGTAGTTTTACCAGGTAATAGGATTTTGTTTTGATAACTAT
>DASSFT010000396.1:0-3685 GCA_035694045.1 Chitinophagaceae bacterium | reverse complement strand
ATATTTCCCTGTTGCAGGTATCTTACACCGCCATGCACCAATTTTGTACTTCTTGATGAGGTGCCCTTGGCAAAATCATGCTGTTCGAATAATATTGTTTTAAATCCTCTTGTTGCGGAATCCACGGCTGCTCCCAGGCCTGTGGCTCCGCCACCAATGATACAAATATCCCATTCGGGAGTGGATTCGAGCTGTTGTATCATTTGGTCGCGATTCAATTCCAGGGCGTTTAAACAGGATCTTCAAGCATTTCCGTTTGAGATTCTTTTTCGATTGGTCATTAGGTATCGAGTGTTATGTTAAGCATATTTTGTCGCCACGGATTCACGGATAAAAGAGAGGTCATCCGTGGTATTGATTTGAGGTCGGTGATCGTTCATCTGTTTATCAGTTAATTTGTTAAACCGTTAAACGGAAATCTCTTCATCCGTGTATCCGTGGCAATATAAATCGTCGAATCATACTTAACTTAACACTAATTTTCATTGGCCCAACTGATCGTCGCATTAACCGCTCTTTGCCATCCTTTCACCAGGTCCTTTCTTTTTTGTTCATCCAGCGAAGGAGAAAACGATTTATCAATCTGCCATTGGTGCTGTATGTCTTCAATGTTCTTCCAGTAACCTACCGCTAGCCCTGCCAGGTAAGCGGCGCCTAACGCGGTTGTTTCTGTTATTTTCGGGCGAACAACCTTGCAATCCAGGAGATCGCTTTGAAACTGCATCAGCTGGTTATTGACAGTAGCTCCTCCATCCACCCTAAGCTCTTTTATCTTTATTCCCGAATCTGCTTCCATTGCTTTCAATACATCATAAGTTTGGTAAGCAATGCTATCCAATGCCGCCCTCGCGATATGCGCATTGCTGCTTCCTCTTGTCAATCCAAAGATGGCTCCCCGTGCATATGGGTTCCAGTGAGGAGTGCCCAAGCCGGCGAATGCGGGAACAATATAAACACCATTTGTATGTTCTACCTGTTGTGATAATTTCTCAACGTCTGCAGAAGCCCGGATAATTTTTAACTCATCTCTAAGCCATTGTACCACTGCGCCTGCTATGAACACACTTCCTTCCAGGGCGTATTCGACTTTATCATTGATCTTCCAGGCAATGGTGGTCAGCAAACTGTTTTTGGAACTGATTGCTTTTTCGCCCGTATTCATCAGCATAAAACAACCGGTACCGTAGGTATTCTTTACCATACCGGGTTGAGTACATTGCTGGCCAAACAGCGCTGCCTGCTGGTCGCCGGCAATACCAGCAATGGGCATACGTGAATCGGGAACAAAACTACCCGTCACACCATAGATCTTGCTCGAAGGTTTTACTTCGGGAAGCAACGTTTTGGGAATATCAAATAATTTCAGCAATTCTTCGTCCCATTCGCAGGTATGAATATTCAGCAACATAGTACGAGAAGCATTCGATACATCGGTGACATACACTTCTCCACCCGATAGTTTCCAGGCCAGCCAGGTATCGATGGTGCCGAATGCGAGTTCTCCATTGGCTGCTTTCTTTCTTGCATCTTTGACATTATCGAGTATCCATTTCAATTTCGTAGCGGAGAAATATGCATCAATCACCAGTCCTGTTTTTTGCTGGATCAGGCTGGCATGTCCTGCCGATTTCAATTCATCACAATAAGAAGCTGTTCTCCGGTCCTGCCAGACAATGGCATTGTAAATCGGTTTGCCGGTATTTCTTTCCCAAACTACTGTTGTCTCGCGCTGGTTCGTAATTCCAATACCCACCACCTGGCGCATGGTGATATTCGCTTTAGCCACCACTTCGGCCATGGTACCATATTGGGTGCTCCATATTTCTTCGGCGTCATGTTCTACCCAACCAGGATTTGGAAAGATCTGCCTGAATTCTTTTTGCGCCACGCCGACTACATTGCCATGTTTGTCGAATAACATGCTCCGGCTGCTGGTTGTACCCTGGTCAAGTGCGAGAATGTATTGTAACATGCCATCTATTTATGAAAGTAAGGTAATAAAAAAGTTTGAGGCTGGGTTACAGAGAATCAGCAGTATCCTTGTTTATAATTTTTGGTAAAAGTTTAGTTTAAAAGTTTCAATTTGGATTCAAGAGCTATAGGCGTAACATCAATTAGCTGAAGCGATTTCACCATATCCTGAACAATAGCTTTATATTTTAAAAAATGCTGCGTTTTAATATGGAATTTATACGCCTCTTCATTTGCGTATATTTCAAATACTGACACATTTGTGGGATTCTCTTTTTCATAAACTGCATATAGCATAATAACTCCCGGCTCAACTTTCACAGCCATTTCGGCATGCTCTTTTAGCGCTTTTTTGTAATCTTCAAGTTTGGTAGAATCAATGACAAGGTTCGCAATACGTATATAATTTGTGTTGGTTTGTCCGAAAAGGTCATCGTTAAAACTAAATGCCATGACGGTGATTACCGCACTGAAAAATATTTTCAATTTCATTTTTTCCTCTTTTTTTATAAGAAATTTTTTTCTTTTGAGTTTCAACTGGTACCAAGGTAACTATATCTTCAATAAAGCTCGATCCTGATGCATGATAGCCAAAGAATTCAATTTAGACTGCAAAGAGAATTTGCAACGAGGAAATCAGAAAATTTAATTTGATTTTTTAAAAACTCAACCTGAAACTTCCGAATATTCCAAACCTCTTTGTAGTTTCTGCAATATTCCTGACAGGTAGTAGTCTCCATATAAAATCAATTCGAAAGAGCCGGAAAATATTGTCTACACCAGTGCCTACTTCCAGGTAAGATTTACCATCAAGCGTCTGGAATAAGGTGCCGTCTTTGAAATTGAGTGATTTGTTCGCGTCAGATAAACTGCCCCAGATGGCCTTGGCTGTCCAGAATTGCCTGCACCTCAGTTTCGGGAACAGGCGGAATATGCCGTTGCCAACATTGTGTTCGATATTGACGCCAAAATACTGGTCCTGTATGAACTCATAGCGGTTCATCATGTTGAACGCATATTTATTGTAATAGTATAGTTCGTTGCCCGGGACGATATCGAGAAAGGTATAAGGCAGTGTGCCGAATGTTTTTCCGGCAAAAACAAACCAGCTGATGCTTCCCAATGGCGGTATCTTAATATAATCGGATACACTGCCGAAGAGCTTGACATAATCATAACTGCTTCCGGCTACTCCAGAAAATCCTTTCTTGAAATTGATCTCAGCGATCGGGTAGGGACTACCAATGCTGAGGCGGTAAAACTGGCCATCGATGAATTTTTCCAGGTAGGCAAAACGTACCCGGAAGGCAACTTCAAAACCCGTAAGTGGTTCATTTTTCGCAAAGGTTTTGAAGGAATCGATTGACAGGAGATTTTGTAAAGGCAGAAACGATTTGTGCGTAAAAGTAATCCTGTTGGACATCCACGGTGTTACTTCTTTGAAGAACTCAAGTTGTACCTGTTGTGATTTCATGATCTTGACCGGCACATTATTCTTCCTGATCGCAACAGCGAAAATATTATCGGAAGTGACTTCACCATAGTAGTTCTGGCCATGATCGATATCGTTGAGGTAGCCTGCATAAATATAAGATCGCGGGTAGGTTTTCTTGGTCAAATAAAAGATTTCACCCTGTCCTTTTAATTTTTGATCGCCAAATCCATAGGCGAGATACGTATGCAGCCATATCTTCCGGTTAAAATATTTGTTGGT
>DASSFT010000395.1:0-5076 GCA_035694045.1 Chitinophagaceae bacterium | reverse complement strand
TATTTTTTGCCGGTAGGTTTCGTATCCTACAAACGATACTGATATTTCGGACGACTTGTTACAATCAATGGAGAATGTTCCGTCCGCAGCTGTACTTACAGTTTTGCCGGCGAGGCTGATAGTGGCTCCGTAAAGAGCGTTATTGTTCGTTGCATCAAAAATTTTCCCTTTTACTTGCTGCGAATAGCTGACAAGACCACTCACTGCAAGAGCAGTAAAAAGTAATACTCTTTTCATACTATGAGTTTGGTGAATTCAATAAAAACAGGTCCTCCATGGTGATGGCGGACTACTAACAAAAGGAATTCACCCGGCGAGGTGGCGGAGAAAGGATATCCAATATCACCAGGGGGGCTTTTTCGCGGTAATGATCCTGGTGATGTAGGGAGGCAGGTTTTGTGACAGACCCCTCTGTATCCGGGCAGAAAAGTAATACTGATAATAGTTTCTGAAATTGTAAAGGCCAGGATTTTTTGTTTCGATGGGTCTTTTCCTGGAGATATTCAATCTGTTTCAATATATCTGTTTCTTTTGCATCGTCCACGCAACGCACATGCAGGATATTCCCGGCTACTTCAGCATGGATAACATCGTACATCGAACCATTGTACCGGAACTCTTCATTTTCCTCTTCCCATTCAAAACCCGGTGCGACGACATTTCCCTGCACCAGTTCGAATTCAAATTTTGTTTGTGCAAAAAGTTCGGGGTTACCGCGGAGTTTTGCCTTCATCTCCTTTTTTAGTTCCTGTTGGCGGAAAAAAAGAAATAACATAAGGCCCCCGGTCTGCAATAAAAAACACAGGAGTAATAATATGATAGCGGGTTTTCTCACATGCAATTATGGTCAGGGAAAGGTAAGCAATATTGAAGGAAAATGGCAACTAGAGATCTGCGGACGGCGTCTGATCTTCGCCTTGCGTAAAGTTTCTCGCAACGGCGCGGCGACGCAACGAGCTGCCTGTCGGTCTCCGGCGGCCAAAGCCTATGGCGACGGCACGCAGGCAGGCCTTACTATGATGGCACATACGTTGCGCCTTTGCGTCGTTGCGTGAATAAAAAGAGGCCGCTACCGATCTGCAGAAGGTCCTTTACTCAATTATCCGGAGCTTGGCGTAGTTGAGCATGATCTTTTTCTCCCCGTTGAGTTCAAACTTTACTGTTGCCACAGGATTATGTGCGGCCCCTTCCATTTTCGTTACTTCCCCGAAACCAAATTTCTGGTGCTCGACTTTCTGACCTACCTCGAGTTTGGATGTATCGCTGGCTATAAAATCAGCGGAGGGAACATGTTCTTTGGTTTGAGGCCGGGAAACGGGCGATAAATAGGAAGGCTTTGTCGGCTCCGTGGATTGTTTTGATTGCCATCCCGTGCCAAACCCTCTGTTCATCCTGTCGAAGGCAGAGGAGCTGAACCCGCCCTGGTTCCTTGTTCCACCACCGGCAAAACTCCTGTCCAGGTCTTTTTCCGGCAATTCACTGATAAAACGGCTGGGCTCATTTTGTACCAATGAACCAAATTTATATCTCGTATTGGCGTAGCTGATCCACAACCGGCTTTTCGCTCTTGTAATAACTACATAAAACAGGCGGCGCTCTTCTTCCAGTTCCTCCCTTGTATTAATGCTCATGGCATTTGGAAATAGCATTTCTTCCAGGCCGGCGGCAAATACGCAACCAAACTCCAGGCCTTTCGCCGCATGAATGGTCATCAGCTTGACTGTGTCGGCATTGGGATCTTTTTCATCGGCATCGGTAAGCAATGTGATCTGCTGCAGGTAAGAACCCAGTCCCTTGTCACCAACTTCTCCTTCATCTGTGTCGGGACTTTCGGTCCATTCTTTAATGCTATTCAACAACTCCTGGATGTTCTCGTATCGTTGCACTCCTTCCGTGCTTTTATCATTGAAGAGCTCCTTGATAATATTTGTTTGTTTACCTACATGAGAAGCTACCTCATATGCATTCTTGGTTTTGAGCATGCTGGTGAAGCTCTTTATCATGGTCACAAAATCTTCGATAGACTGAAGGGTCCCGCTCCTGAACCCATGCATCGCCGCAGTTTCCAGCACTTCCCACATGGAAATATTCTGTTCGTTGGCGACCAGGATAGCTTTGTCAACGGTGGTTTTGCCGATCCCCCGCGCCGGGAAATTGATGATCCTTTTCAAGGCCTCTTCATCTCTCGGATTCACCAGTAGGCGTAGATAAGCTACCAGGTCTTTTATTTCTTTTCGCTGGTAAAAACTGAGACCTCCATACATGGTATATGGAATGCCCATGCGGCGAAGACTTTCCTCAAAGGCGCGGCTTTGCGCATTGGTGCGGTAGAGGATCGCAAAATCCTTGTTACTATAATGGTTGCGGAGTTTCTGTTCCTGGATGGTGTCGGCTACAAATTTTCCTTCATCATTATCGGTCATTGTGCGCACCAGGTTTATCTTTTCACCTTCTGCATTTTCTGTGAACAACACTTTTTCGATCTGCCCTTTATTGTTCCGGATCACTTCGTTGGCCACGTGCAGGATGCTTTGCGTACTCCGGTAGTTCTGTTCCAGCTTTACCACTTTTACATCGTCATAATCTTTCTGGAACTGCAGAATGTTTTCGATGGTGGCACCACGAAAACTATAGATACTTTGTGCATCATCTCCTACCACGCATACATTCTCATGCATGGCCCCGAGCAGTTTGATGATCTCATACTGGGCCGGGTTAGTGTCCTGGTATTCGTCAATTAAAATGTATTTGAATTTGTGCTGGTATTTGCTCAGGCTGTCCGGGAAATTTTTTAGCAGCTCGTAAAATTTCAACAGCAGGTCATCAAAGTCCATAGCGCCGTTTTTAAAACAACGTTGAACATAGGCTAAATATATCTGGCTGATGGCAGGGCGATTGGCCCGCGTATCTTCCTGCTGCAGGTAGTAATCGTTGGCATATTCAGCCGGGCCGACCAGGGCGTTCTTGGCTGCTGATATACGATTGTAAATAGTGCCCGGCTTGTAATGTTTGTCGTCCAGGTTCAATTCATTGATCACCGTTTTGACCACGCTCTTTGCATCATCGGTGTCATAGATGGTGAAATTGCTGGGATAACCAAGTCTTCCTGCTTCGGCCCTGAGGATCCTTGCGAACACGCTATGAAAAGTGCCTATATATAAATTGCGGGCTTCGTTGTTACCGAGGATCCTTTCTACTCTTTCCTTCATTTCTTTGGCCGCCTTGTTGGTAAAGGTTAGCGCAAGAATGTTGAATGCATCTACTCCATTGGCCATGAGATGAGCTATGCGGGTTGTCAGCACCTTGGTTTTGCCGCTGCCCGCTCCTGCTACGATCATCAATGGACCATCAATATGTAATACAGCCTCGCGCTGCCGCTCATTTAAGCCACGTAAATAGTCGATCATTTCAATTTCACCCGTATTTGAAAAGGTGACCAGGCGTGCAAGTTACATGATAGCCGCCAATGGCAGGATAGATTGAATAAGTTGGGCGAAAGAAAAAAATATGCTCTATGAACCACGTTGAGAACCACCGGTAAGTTTGGTGTTTTTCGAAATGGCCTTGGTGTTTGCCTTGCCCTTGGGTGAGGGGAAACCCGGGTTGTTCCGTTGTTGCTGATCCTTTTTCTTGCCCTTTTTATTGCTGTTGTTCAATAGTGACATAGGAATATCATTTTTATCAGCCACAAATTTAATGAATATCTCATGCAATCCCGCCAGAGGCGGGGGGATTTGCCTGAGATTGCCACGGATACACGGATGATTTCGTTTTTTTTGACAAATTAAATAAATGAATAAGATCAATTCATGCCTGTTTAAATAGCAAATCCTGTTATGGTTAGTCTGAAGACTAACCATAACAGGACTCGTAGCTAAGTTTTTGTTTGATTTTTACTTAGGCCATTTTTCTACCTTATTAGTAACCGGAGCCATTGTACGCAGGTATGCATAGATCGCACGAAGGTCTTCTTCCTTCATGGTACCATACATAGCCCATGGCATGATCGAATTTTCCCTGCCCGGATGAATATTTATTTTATCGGGGCTTGAATTGGCTTGAAATTTTTGTACAAAAGCGTCTTCTGTCAGGCCACCTATGCCTGTAGCGGTGTCGGGTGTGATGTTAGCAACGGCAACTTTAAAGAATGGTGTAGCAAAAACGAAACCGCCGGAAAAAGCTTTGTCGAAAATAGGCGCGCCTTGCGGAGTCCTGGGTGTATGACAGTCGCCGCAAGAAGCCAGGGTAGTCAGGTATTCGCCATATTTTATTTTGTCAGAAAGATCGGGACGCACATTCTTCGAAAGATCAGGTTGGGGCACAGGACCAAGCATACTCATCGAAATATCCAGTTTGCGAGGCGGCCTCAGACTATCGATCGACTTTAAGGTGCGCAGGTAAGCAATGATAGAATAGATATCATCTTTGGCCACCCGGCTGTAATTATGATAGGGCATAATTGGAAAAAGTGTGTCCCCTTTCCTATTAACGCCAGTGGTCATAGCTTTTGCGATATCATCGTCGCTCCAGTCCTTTAAAGCAAAAGGAGTAATGTTCGGGGCGAACACCATACCGGGAACCATTTCTGTTTTGGTAAATGGAAAACCCGCACCACCACCTTCTGTACCAGGTATCACTGGTAGGGACCATTTTGTAAGATCTCTTGTGCTATGACAATCGATACATACGGCCACATGATTGGCAAGGTAGTCGCCTCTTTCAATCCTGGTTATCGAGTCCTGGTTTTGTGTAAGCGGGGGTTCCGCTTCTTTTTCAGAGTTGGAACACGACGAAAAGTAAAAAGGCGCAATGCCTACAAACAGCAATGCGCATAAGACAGCAAATTTTCTCATGATGGTGGAGTTTGGGATGGTGAAAAAAAGATGGCGGCTAAAGATTAATCATTTTCTTGACAAAACCATGACCAAACCCGTGGATGTGGATCAACTGTAGCTGGAATTGCTTATTATCAAATTTCAGATGACGCTATTGTTACTCTCGAGACTAACAATAACATTAAAGTCAATTTATCTCCAGATATACCCGACACTAAATGTCAACGGAACCATCACTCCG
>DASSFT010000394.1:0-6611 GCA_035694045.1 Chitinophagaceae bacterium | reverse complement strand
ATTGGGTAGTCATTATGAAGGCAGCGGCTATGCATTGAGCGAGGCTTTGCGCTGCGGATGTATACCTGTCGTCACTAATATCCCAAGCTTTAGGATGATGACAAATAACGGTCATCTTGGTGCCTTGTGGAATACAGAAGATAAAGATTCGTTTGTTGAAGCAGCCATAAAAGCGATAAATAAGCCGCTGGTAAGTGAAGCCAATGCCTGTATTGATTTTTTCAAAGAAAAACTTTCATTTGATGCCATCGCCCGAGATGCTATACGCTACTACCAGGCTGCGATTGACCGCAGGAAATAAAATTATCAAATTGTTTTATTTTCAAATTTTCAAATTGGCCTTATATACCCCATTCCCGAAGCTATCCTGATCAACATCTTCTTAACCATCCCTCTTTTCTTCATCATAAACCCATTCGAACCCGACATACCACTGATCTCAGGAGCTACGGGGAAACATTTTACCTTAATACCGGAAGCTGCAATGGCCCGGTGATATGCATGCTCGAGAAAAAAAGTATTCTTGTCCCTGACTTCCCGGTATGCATTTAAAAGAACGTTGGTGAAAAATTCCCGTGTAGTATAATAGACACGCGTGTCCACACAATGCCTGGCAGCAGCCGGCATCATGAACCGGGGTCTCAACAGGGAAACCGGCATAAAATAATTTTCACGGTTATCGCATTTTCGCAACAGTTTCTCGGTATTTAAAAGTTTTAATCTCCCGGTCACTTTTAAAAAACCTTCCACCGTTCTTATCAACGAGCTGTTTGATAATACAAACTGCATGATCTCCCCTTCGCCATATCCTTTGCCATATTCAGCAACCAACTCACTATTTCCCCGGAACGACAACAGCTCCAGTTCTTTTTTATGAATCACCGCCAGGTGTTGAAGTGATACTGGGTATTTAAACCCGGAATTATCACAAACAATGATCTTAACCAACGGTGTTTCGCGGATAAAAAAAGATATGGCTTCCGCGTATTGTCTTTGCCTTTCCTGGGAGTCTGTCAAAAAAGTATAGGGCGCACTCACGTACACGGTCGAAGGAATTATTAATGCACATTTTTCATAGTTCATAGATCAAATAATTTGACTCCTGGCAAATACTTTTTTATTTCCTTTATTAGCGCGACAGGGTTACCGATTACCCATTTGGTACTCCCATTCACAATCAATTCCCCAAACTGGCCTGTCCCTGGCAAACGCGATAACAGGGAATAAAGGCTTTCATCAAATAAAACAATTTTTCCTTCACAGACCACCAATAAAATGTCACCGGGATTTAGCCCGAAGAAATCATCCATTTTTTTCTTCCCATCCTTTATTCTTGTGACGACAATATCAGCTTTCTTTCCTTCTGCAAGCACTCCCCGGTCCTTTAAACGCCAGGTTTCTCCAGGCAGGCGCGTAAGAGACTGGAACAATTCATCATCATTCAGCATCTGCGTGTCGCGGGCCAGGCGGATATGCTCCCATGCGTTCCATCCCGCTGACAATGTTGAATCTGTTCCAAAAAGGACCCTTAATTTACTCTTAAGCTCGTTCACTTTGGCGGTCCCATTCAACATAAAATAATTCGAAGCCGGGCACCAGATCAATGCCTCAAATGCTGAGGCCTGCGCTTTATCCATTGCTACGCCATGCACCGCAACTATTTTTCTTTTAAACAGGTTCCACCGGACCAACTCATCAATTTCCGCCGAAGCCGCCGGGTCTGTTCCTTCCCCTACATGAATAACAAATGGCTTTTTCCCCGCAAAAGGGCTGTTTAATTTAAGCTTCCAGCCTTTTTCCCTGACAGAATGCAATGAATGGCTTCCCTGGAAAACGGTGATGATTGGATCAATAATGTCGAGATGTTTCCCGTGATTCACTACCGTAGTAAAACCATTCACCAGGTTTTTATACAGTCCCCATTTAATTCTCAAATCTTGCGGTACGTTAAGCACCGATTCAATAATCTCCCTGTTATTTTTTTGAATGTCTTCTCCCCATTCCCGGTAAGATTTGTAAATACGGTTTCCCAATTGTGGAAATAAATTAAAATCAAGGTGATCATGGGAATTCACCAAACCGGGGAAAGCTATCGCGTTGCTGAATTCTAGCTGGACCTCATCGTTAGTCGATGATAAGCTGGAAGCCATCTCTTGGATTTTATCACCCTCGACCCGTAAGTCTTTTACTGTATTATGCCCGATTATATGAAGATTCCTTAACAGCATTTTTTATAGAACAGGTTCAATGATTTTTTTGCCCTGTTTTTTCCCTAGATAATAAGGATTTTTCCCGGCCGCGATCTTCCACATTGCCTTCAAATTCGCACTGGCCATTTTCCCATTACCGGATAAAATAAAACTTAGCATGTTACCTAACAACGACCACAATAACCGGCCCCTTTTACATTCCTGGAGTCGTTTTTTTGTCCTGATAAAATAATCCAGTGCCAGTACCCGCCGATAATACTGTAACGTTCTCTTTAGGCGGTTTGCCGGCTCAAGATGATGGTAAACGAAAGTCGTTTTTACCACATGAACACCGGGAAATGGAAGACTGGTCGTTACGCCATAGTTATCGCCGATGCCGTGCCTGTCCAACACTTCATCGAAAAGATTGTGCAATAACCATTGTCTTTTGACCAGTGAAGCTCCCAGGCTGTAGACAGGACAAATGATGTGATCCGCCGAAAAATCGATATTAACGGGCCAACCTGCCCTGGAAATGTGATTACCTTTTCTTTGGTAATATTTCTTTATCCCTTTATTGAAAAAATTGTCCCTGCACTCTATTTCTCCCCAGATTCCCAGTTGAAAAAAATAAGTCCATAACAATCCCCGTGTCGAACGGACAGGATGTGTTGCTTTCCATTCATTATTTTCCTTTTCCAGCCAAAGGCCTGAGATGGCGCCGGCCTCGGAATGAAGATCGGCATATTCGAAAAGCTTTTCTACATAATCCCCGGGTATCTCAATATCATCGTCACAAAGGAGGATCCAGGGGGATGTCGCCATCTTTATTCCCGTATTGCGCTGGATGCAAACCGATTTTTCACTCGCCACATATTGGATAGACAGACCTTTGAACATTGAATAATCGGCAGGCGATAATTTATCTTCACCAGAGTCGATAATGATAACTTCCGCTAATGGACAGGTGGAAGCATCCAGGTCCCGTAGCAGTGAAAGCAGTCTCGTCCTGCGATTACAGGTAGCAATAACGACACTGATTTGCCTATTTTTATTGGCTAAATTTACAGGGGTCATTTGTCCTAAATCAGAGCAACTGTAGAATACAATATTACGTTTAGTTAGCCACAGCAAGCAACCACATTATATGAGCCCGGACCAGTTTTTCCGTTCCAGTTTTCCGCGATTCAGCTACCTGCTCAAAAACACCGCTATCTTCCCGCTGTTGCTTCCTGCGTTCTTTGTTTTGCATGGGACTGTGTACAATCTTGGCGCCATAGCTTTCATGGATGCTTTGCTCCTGGCAGTTTTGTATCTCCTGGTAACATCTATTATTATCGGCATCGCCTGGTTCTTTTACCGCGATTTTTTCAAAGCCGGGATCCTTGCATTCTTTATTATGGCTTTCCAATTCTTTTTTGGATTTATACAGGATCGATTGACCAGTCTTGCGCCGCATTCATTTATTTCTCAATATCGTTTTATTCTGCCGGTCTGTTGCCTGTTCTTTATCGCCCTTGCTGTATGGTTGAAAAAAAGAAAAAAAACATTATTTGGGGTCACCTATTACCTGAATATAGTTTTGCTGCTTTTGTTGCTGATCGATTCCGGGCTACTACTCATAAAAACAATTCAGAAAAAAAAACCAAGTTTCTCTTATTCAGAAAAAGACCTACGTGCCTGCGAACGTTGTGCCACACCGGATATATATTTTATTGTGTTAGACGAATATGCCGGCGATGCCGGTTTGAAAAATGTATTCAATTTCGACAACTCTACTTTTAACAGCGAATTGATCCGGAGGGGATTCCAGGTTTCCACCCGCAGCACGAGCAATTATAATTTGACCCCCTATTCAATTGCCTCTACCTTAAACATGGACTATTTGGATGCCAGTGCCACTATCCCCGGCCGATTAAATCTTAATTACGTATATGGGACAATAAAAAACAATACCGTAGTCAGTTTTTTTAAAAACCAGGGATACCGGTTCTTCAATTTATCCGTTTTTGATTTTCCCGGCCAGCCGGCGCATAAATATGGAGAATTTATACCATACGGTACCGAATTGATCTCGTCACAAACATTTACAAAAAGAGTAATCAAGGCATTAAGAAACGATGTCCTGAGTGGGAAGCTGCCATTTACCGCGTGGCGGAAAAAAATCCTTTATGATTATCTTGATTTCAACGATGAAATATTTCAACAAACACGTAAAGTGGCCACGCAAAAAACCAGTGTGCCAAAGTTTGTCTATACTCATTTGCTGATGCCGCACTGGCCGTACTACTATGACAGCAAAGGCCAGCTTGTGCCGGAAGAACGTCTAAGAGGCTTTCACAAAGAATCAGCGTCCCGGGACTATACCGAATACCTGCTGTATGGTAACGAAAAGATCCTGCAACTGGTGGATGACATCTTCCAGGCCTCTCCGAGTCCGCCGGTTATTATCCTCATGGGCGATCATGGTTTCCGCCTGCCCATAAACAGCGAGGCTTATAAATATGAGTTTTCCAATTTGAGCGCTGTTTTTGTCCCGGATAAAACCCGGAAACCGTTCCCTGATTCCTTATCAAATGTGAATTTCTTTAGGATATTACTCGATAGTTGCTTTGATCAGCGTTTACCTTTATTGAAAGATTCAACAATCAACCTGTCAATGCACACGCACCTGACGATTAATTAGCATGTGACTTATCGTAGCGTCAAGTATGGCCACAGAGGGCCACTGAGAAGGCACAGAGAGCCACAGAGTTTTATCACATTCTCCGTGGTCCTCCGCGTAAACTCCGCGGCTCTCTGTGGGCTTGATGTTCAAATTGATACAGATCTCGTTAAAAAAATCAATACATTAGCTAAAAGGCAACATAATAAAGCAGGATCTCGATTTAATTATTAGGAAAATAAAGCCGGTGTTTACCCAATCCCTTTATCAAACATATAAACGTTACCGTTCACTGCAAACGCACAGGATCTCGTCTTTACCCATCGTGATACTGATGCCCCATAGCGCCTGCAACTGCCGTTGCGTAATGTGCGATATCTGGAAGGACAATAAGAACCTGAATCAGCTCACCGAAAATGATGTGAAAGGCCTGCTGATCTCCTTAAAAAAATTAGGAACCCAACAGGTTTTGATGTCCGGCGGCGAGGCTTTACTTAACCCCAATTTTTTCCGGTTCTGCGAACTGTTGCAACAACAAAACATCCGGGTCTCGCTTTTATCAACGGGGCTCACATTACAAAAAAATGCAGACCAACTTCTGAAATGGGTCAATGATATTATTGTTTCCCTGGATGGGAATGAGGAAGTGCATAACAGGATCAGGAATATACCAGATGCCTATCAAAAGTTAAAGGACGGTGTTCAACAGGTCAAAAGGCAAATGGAAAAATTCAAAATCACCGGAAGGACAGTTATTCATCGCCTCAACTTCCGCTGTTGGCCTTCTATTATCGAAAGTGCGAAAGAGATCGGGTTGGACCAGGTGAGTTTCCTTCCGGCCGATGTCAGTAGCCATGCCTTTAACCGCGAAGTGCTGTGGTCCGATCAGCGGCAGCATGAAATTTTACTGACTGAAGATGAACTGGACGAACTCAGGGAAATCACACAAATCGTTATTGAGAAATATTGCAGCGGATCCAGTCCCGGTTTTATTGCAGAAAGCCCGGGAAAGCTAAGAAGGATCTACGAGTACTATGCCGCGTTTTATGGCCGGAATCCCTTCCCGTACAAAAAATGTAATGCTCCGTGGGTATCGACTGTGGTAGAAGCCGATGGGACGGTAAGACCCTGCTTTTTTCACCTGCCCATGGGAAATGCCCGTGAAAGGCCGCTCGAAGAAATTTTAAACAGCGAAGAGAGCATCCGCTTCCGGAAGAATCTCGATATAGATAGTGACGATACCTGTAAAAAATGTGTTTGCTACCTGAACCTTTCGCCAGGAACAAAATTGATTTAACTGATGAAAAATATTCTTTTCTCCCATTCCTATTTTCTGCGATTTGATCCGAAGCAATGGGTCACGGGCCATCCCTACCCCCCGATCGGTACACTCTATGCTGCAGCACTCATGAGAGAAAAAGGTTATACGGTTTCTTTCTTCGATACGATGTTTGCCCATGGCCCTGAAGAGATCAGCCCGGCACTGGACAATTGGCAACCTCAGTTCCTGGTTTTATACGATGACGGCTTCAACTATCTCACCAAGATGTGCCTCACAAACATGCGGGAAGCTGCTTTTAAAATGATAAAACTGGCAAAAGAAAAAGGCTGTGTTGTTATCGTATCCAGTTCCGATTCTTCCGATCGTTACGAGCAATATCTTAGTGAAGGCGCTGATTTCATCCTGCTGGGTGAAGCTGAACAAACCCTTGCTGAATTAAGCGAAGCGATCACGAATAAAAAAACTGATTTCCTTT
>DASSFT010000393.1:0-3163 GCA_035694045.1 Chitinophagaceae bacterium | reverse complement strand
GAAGCAGGAAGAGAAAAAATCTAGCCCTAATACCACATTACCGGAACTTCCCAATAGTGAAAGAATCGCTTCTACTAACGATAGGGAAATTAGGGGTTCTGGAAGTACACATAAGGATGCGATAGTTAAAAAGCAAAATGATCAGCCGGTAGAAAGAAAAGAACAGGAAGAGGTTGAAAAAAATGAACGGAACATTGCAGGTAATGACGGACTCCCGAAACAGACCAATAATTTACCAACACCTCCTGTAGGTTCGGACGCAATTCCGGAAAAAAATATTACAGGTTCGACAGGAAGTACCGAAACGTCATTAACAAATGATAAAGGAAAATTAGAAACAACAGGTGTAACATCTCCATCTATCGGTGCGTATAATACAGAGACAGCAGTTAAGAAGGATGACAATCCTGATGCTCAATTCGCCAGCGAAAACAGTGGTAACAAAGGTCTCCGTGGTTTCTTACGTAAAGTGACACGGACATTTGAAAAACGAACCAACATCAAAGCAACCGATGACGATCGTTTGCTGATAGCAGGGCTGGCCATTAAAATGAATTAAAAAATCACTACTAAAAATTAAAACGATGAAAAGGATAGTTACTCTGTGCATAAGCATATGCACACTGATGACGGGTTTTGCTCAGACGGACTCTACGAAAACCGCACCCGACACCATTAAAGTAGGCAGCATGACCATTATTCGTGAAAAAGGTAGCCAACCTGAGAAGGAAAGCAAGCACAGAAATCCCTATATCCCCCACAGGCATAATGACCGGCCTTCCAACATTAGCACAAACTGGTGGATCTTTGATTTCGGTTTTTCCAACTATAATGATCAAACCAAAATTACAGATCCCGGTACGATCGCCTTTGCCGGATCCGCTTATTTAGGCAACCCCGATTGGCCAAAACTGCTTTCAGGCAAATCACGCAATATCAATATCTGGATATTTATGCAACGGCTTAACATGGTAAAACATGTTTTAAATCTTAAATATGGGTTAGGCGTTGAGTTGAATAATTATTTCTACGACGATGTAAGAGTGCGGTTCGAGAGAAACCCGACAAAAGTCATCCTGGATCCGACACTTGAAACTGCGAAAAAGAACAAGCTCGCTGCTGATTATGTCACAGTTCCCCTGATGCTGAACTTCAATTTTACTCCGCATAAAAGACAAAGAATACTTGGTTTCAGTGCTGGTGTAAGCGCAGGTTACCTGTATAGTGCCCGGCAGAAAACAAAGCAGGATGGACATGTTTCCAAAACCCATAGTGACTATGATCTTGAGCGCTGGAAAATCTCTTATGTAGGTGAAATATTATTAGGCCCTGTAAAATTCTATGGAAGCTATGCCTTTAAGAATATGTGGGAAAAAGGGCTGGATCAAACACCTTACACCGTAGGTTTCCGACTCAGCACATGGTAAAAACTCCTTTTATATTTCAATAACAGCATTTTAGTTTTCCACATCCCGTTGAAATTTTCAACGGGATTTTGCTTTGCGACATTCCTGTTAATTGTGTAAAATTGTAAAGCCATCGTTAAAACAGTTTCCGCTGAAAAATAAACAACTGTAGTAGCCCGTTTTGAATCCGGACGGATAACAAACAACTATGAAACACGCAGTCGTACTCACTACCATTCTGCTGGGAAGCGGACTCCTGGCGCTTAATACCTCATCCCCCTCCTCTAAAACCGGGATGAAAAAAGTTTCTAAAAGATTCAATGCAGGCGAAAGCCCATCAGGCAGCGTCTCAATCGTAATCGACAAATCAGATTACGAACTAAGCGTATATGATAGCAAAGGCTGGTATGCCACTTACCCGGTGGTATTTGGTAACAATAGTCTTGATGATAAAAAAATAGCTGGCGATAAAAATACACCGGAAGGCAGCTTCCGCATCCTCAATAAACGTGTGCATGACAAATGGGATCGCTACATGGGCATTGATTATCCAACGCAGGAAAGCTGGGATAAATTCAGGGAGCGCAAACAGAGAGGCGAAATACCTCAAAATGCGAGCATCGGCGGCGGTATCGGTATTCATGGCACCTGGCCGCATGAAGATTTTGTCGTAGACAAATACAAAAACTGGACGCTGGGATGTATTTCGATGAAATGCAGTGATGTGGAAGAAGTTTACAATTTCACTCCTGTTGGGACCAAGGTCACACTCCGTAAATAACCCATTTAGTCATTCAAAAAAGCTTTCACTTCCGTGTTCCAGGTCACAGGATTATTTTTCAAAAGGGAGCCATGACCTGCTCCATCATATAGTATTAATTTTTTACTGGTAGTGCCGATCGCCTCATAGATCTCATTTGTTTCGTACTTCAATACCAGCTCATCATTTCCACTATATTGCATTAAAACAGGGCAATGGACATTCTTTGCATAGTTTGCCGTCCTGAAACTCAAACCGGCAAATCCCTGTTCAACTCCAATCCAGAAACTGGTCAGGAATCCAAAAGGCTGGCCGGGAAATCCCATCGTGCGGGCTCTGCCTTCCAGGTGCGACTGCAATGAAAGGAACGGAATTTCAACAATAATCCCCGAAGGTCGCAGCTGGTAATCGGATACGGCTTTTATGATCTCGACAGCTCCCAGGGAAGCTCCCCACAAAAAAATATTTTTTTCTCCGGTCTGCAGAATATGGTCATAGGCCAGTTTTACTTCTTCAGCTTCCTTATATCCCAACGTTGTCACATTGCCGCCACTATTTCCATGATCGCGCACATCCACCATCATTACGTTGTACCCAAAACTCCTGAAGGCCTCAGCTTCGTCAGCAATCAATCCTTTATGACCCATCAAGCCATGAAATAATATGATCGTTCCTTTAGCCAGGCTATCTGCCCTGCTATACCAGGCTTCAACGGCAATGTTGCTTTTTGTTTTGAGTACAACCGTTGAAACCGGGAAGGAAGGCATACCAGTCAATGCCTGTCGATACAAAGTGGCGCCAGAGAATAATCTCCAGGTCTTTGCAAAAATGTTTTTTGAAGCAGGCTTCGTCCAGGTGTCAGGACCAGGATCGCGTAAATGTGTTAGTTTGTAAGCATGGAGTGAAGCACTGATATTGATAAGAATGAACTGCGCCAATAATGCCCACAGTGCCCAGCTCAGCACAGACCGGTATCGACTTTTCTTTTTTTTGACCT
>DASSFT010000392.1:0-4590 GCA_035694045.1 Chitinophagaceae bacterium | reverse complement strand
TATTGTACTCAGAGGCGTACGAAATTCGTGAGAGGCCATCGATACAAACCGGCTTTTGATCTCGCTCAGTTCCTTTTCCTTGTCAAGTGCGGCACCCAACTCCTTTTGAGATTTTTCCAGGCGGGCCATTGCTTCCTGGAGATTAGCGGTCCGCTGCTTTACGTTGGCTTCGAGTTCGATGTTTAGTTTTTTCAGTTCCTGCGCCAGCTTTTCTGTTTCCTGTTGTTGTCGTGCAAGATTATTTTCTATTTGTTTTCGGAAGGTGATATCAATGATGAAAACGATAACGAAGAGTTCATTGTCTTTGCGGTAATGGCTTAAACTGACTTCAACAGGAAATTCCGTTCCGTCTTTTTTTACTGCATACAGGTCCCGGCCATGTCCCATGACGCGGTTTTGCGGATGAGCATAAAAATTATCCCTGAGCGTTACATGATCCTGTTTTGACCGTTGTGGGACAAGTACCTCCACCTGCTTACCGATCAATTGCGGTGCTTCATATCCAAAGATCCTTGCTGCAGCAGGATTTACCAGGACAATGGTGCCCCGGCTATCTGTAAGAATGATTCCTTCGGTTGCATTCTCGAAGAGCGACAACATATGACTGGCGTCTAGCGAACTCACGGGTTCAAATTACTAAATAGCGAGGTAATGGTCCGGATTTTAGCAATTCAACCGAATTCATTGATGCAACGAACGGAAAACAGGCATCGCTTTCTATAATCCTAATAGTTTTGCTTTTTGAGCGCTAAACTCATCTTCGGTCAGGATCCCTTTTTGTTTCAACTCAAATAATTTTTCTAGCTGCAGTGAAAGGTCAGGAGCACCATTAGTCGCTCCATTGACAGGCTGGGGTGCAGCAGTTTGTCCGAAAGGTGTGCCGAGATCAGAAATCAGTTTTTGAACAACCTGGCTGAAACGATTAGCCAGCGTCTTATCGCATTGCTCAACCACTGCTTCGTTGCTGGCAGTGATCACTGCAACGGATGCGAACATAAGGCCCTTTCTGAATGAAGCCGATGAAACCTTTGAAATAGGTATTTCTTCCTTGGTGACTGTGCCTATAATGCTTTTGCGGAAAAATATTATCCGCTTGTTGGTTGCAATGACGAGACCATTGCCATTAATGTCGTTGTTATGTACACGCTTTAACATGCCCTCAAGCAGGCCGTGCAATTTCTCATCAGGAGAAAGGAGGGAAGGAAGTTCTTTAATTTCAGGTTTGGTCATGCTGGGTTTAAACCCAAAGTCTTTCATAAAGGTTTCGAGGGCTTCTTTGGTCCACATAAGAATTGGTATTTTAGAACTTTGGCTAACGTATAAAACAGATAAAAATTTTGTCATAAGCCAATAACGCCTAAAAATATTAAGCAGGCCATGATATTTGTCAAGGCTGTGGATTGCTTTATTTTAGCAACATGATCAGGCTCGCCAAACCGAACGACGCAAGAGGGATGCTGGAAATATATGCTCCCTATGTTTCTAATACGTCTCTAACATTCGAATCGGAGGTACCATCTCAGAAAGAGTTTTCAGAACGGATATCTTCCTACCTGGACAACTGGCCCTGGCTGGTCTGCGAGATTGATGGCAGGATCGCGGGATACGCCTATGGTTCCAAATACCGTGAAAGGGTCGGCTATCAATGGTGTGTCGAATGTTCCGTATACATCCACGATGAATTCATGCGAAAAGGAATCGCCATGAAGTTGTATACTAAGTTGTTTAAATTACTAAAAAAACAAGGCTACCGTAATGTATATGCAGTCATCAACCTGCCCAATGATAAAAGCGTGAGACTCCATGAAGCCTGTGGGTTCAAATGGTTCGCCAGTTATGAAAATGTAGGTTATAAACTGGGAAAATGGAAAACAGTAGGATGGTGGCAACTGGTGATCAATGAATATAGTGATGAACCTGACCCGCCATTGAAATTTTCCGAACTTGACAATAGCTTTGTGTCTGCAATACTGGAATCCCGCTAGAATTATTATTTCTCAGCAATGGCTGCAGTCAGTTTAGATGCCGTCTTCCCTGGATATTGTTCCAATGCTTTTTCCAAACAATCCATTGCCGCGGCGATCGATTCGCGATTTAATACATAAGCTAATCTCACTTCATTTTTTCCTAAGCCCGGAGTTCCATAAAATCCGGTAGCCGGGGCCAGCATAACGGTCTGCTGGTTGTAAGAGAAACTTTCGAGTAGCCATTGGCAGAATTTATCGGAGTCATCGATCGGCAACCGGGCCATGGCATAAAACGCACCGCCCGGTTTCGGACAAAATACTCCCGGCATTGCATTTAATCTTTTTACAAGAAGATCGCGTCTGGCCATGTATTCGGCTTTTGGCTGATCGAAATAATGTTCCGGCAGGTCTACCGCTGCTTCGCCCATGATTTGTGCGAGGCCGGGTGGACTTAATCTTGCCTGCGCGAATTTCATTGCGGCATCATATACCTCCTTGTTCTTTGTCACCAGTGCACCTAACCTGGCACCGCAGGCGCTATACCGTTTGCTGATGGTGTCCATCAATACCACGTGCTGCTCCAATCCCGGGAGATGCATAGCACTTACATAATCTCCATCATAACAAAATTCACGGTAGGCTTCATCGCTGAATAAATAAAGATTGTGCTTTATACAAATGTCTTTCAGCTCTTCCATTTCCTTTCTGCTGTATAAATAACCGGTTGGATTATTGGGATTACAAATAATGACTGCCCTTGTTTTAGCAGTAATCACCTTTTCAAAATCTTCGATCGGGGGTAAGGCAAAGCCAGTTTCTATGTTCGATGTGATGGGGACGACGTTTACACCGGCTGCACAGGCAAAACCATTATAGTTGGCATAAAAAGGCTCGGGGATAATGACTTCATCACCCGGGTTGAGACAGGTAAAGAAGCCGAACATAATCGCTTCACTTCCCCCGGTGGTAACCAGGATCTGTTCATACGATACATCAATGCCTACCCTCTTATAATATTGTACGAGCTTGCGGCGATAACTTTCATTGCCGGCACTATGACTGTATTCCAGCACCTTTATATCGGTATGCCTGACCGCATCCATGATCGCCCTGGGCGTTTCGATATCCGGCTGGCCGATGTTCAGGTGAAATACTTTGATACCTTTTTTCCTGGCTGCCTCGGCGTAGGGCACCAGCTTGCGGATCGGGGAGGGGGGCATCTGTTTGCCTCGTTGTGAGATTGTAAGCATCGGGCAAAGATAAGAAAGTCCGGAGTCCTTAGTCTATAGTCGATAGTCTATAGTCGGCAGAGGAGTTGGGGGCAGTTGTAGATAAAAAGGCAATTAAAGTACCAGCGCTTGAATACATTATAAGATAGTATTTCGACAATATTTTTTTGTTTAAAACAACGCAAGTCAGCGGTTTTTCCTCAACAGGTCAACGTTTTTTTAACAAAAGCAAATGATATTTTATTCGCTTTCTTTCAACGACAAACATATTATGCACAAATCAGGCACATCGTAAAAGTTGAGTTCCTTATGCTGCGCTTTTAATTCTTAAATAATCTTAACTTGCCTCCCTAACTAAATACGTCAATTTAAATTTGAGCACTATGATTAAAATGCAAATTATCGGGAACCTCGGCAAGGATTGCGTGGTCAACACTGTGAATGGTAAGAACGTTATCAACTTCACCGTAGCACATACAGAAAAGTACAAGGACAGCCAGGGTAACCAACAGGAAAAAACAACCTGGGTAGATTGTGCATATTGGGTGGACCGCACCGCTGTTGCACAATACCTGACAAAAGGAAAACAGGTGTATGTAGAAGGACAACCCGAAGCAAGGTCATTCCAGCGTAACGATGGCACACCCGGAGCTTCTCTTTCGCTTCGCGTTCGCGAAATACAATTGTTAGGAGGCCGCGGTGACAACGCCGGAACGCCGTCTTACAACAATTCTTATAGCAATACTGCATCCGCTTCACCAGGTGCAAGCAGTAATATACCTTCAGCCAGCGAGGTTACTGAACCTATTGATGATCTTCCCTTTTAAGGCCGCTGAATGAAATGGCTTTATAATGCTCCTGTGAAGGAGCATTTTTATTTAAAAGAACTTTGTGTGCCCAAGAACCAAATAAATAACAAATTAAAATATTTAAACAGGAACATCCCATTAAAACTTTTTGATTTTTAGTTTGAAGCTTATTTGGTTCTTGTTATTTGGTTCTTGGTTCTTTACATAGGTATATTTGCTAATGCCCGAACAAATTTTCTCCTATCAACATCTATCCGGTTTTACAAAAAGCATTTTTGAAAAGATCGGCTGCAGTCACACGGACGCCGACACGGCAACGAAGGCACTGCTATCCGCCGATCTTCGGGGTATCGATTCGCACGGGATCGCCAGGCTGAGCGGGTATGTCAGGTTGTGGGAAGCAGGAAGAGTAAATGCAAACCCAAGTATCAAAATCATCCATGAGACTCCCTCGACCGCGGTTGTGGATGGGGACAAAGGATTGGGATTGGTGGTGGCGCCTTATTCCATGCAGGTGGCAATTGACAAGGCCAGGCAGGTCGGCACCGGTTGGGTAAGCGTACAAAACAGCAATCATTTCGGTAT
>DASSFT010000391.1:0-2546 GCA_035694045.1 Chitinophagaceae bacterium | reverse complement strand
AGAGGAAATTAACTTTGAGCAATAATGCTATAATCCTGTTCCCGAACCCTAACAATGGAAGGTTCAAGATAAAAATGAACAGCACCCTGTATACTTCGCTTGGTATGAAAGTTTATGCCAGCAATGGCGCCCTGGTAAGATCGCAGCAAATTACGGGTCTCGGATATGGACAAACCACCGATATCACCCTGTTAAATGTTGCCGCCGGAGTTTATATGGTTAAGTTTTATGCCACCGACGGAACAGAGATGACTTTCAAAGTCGTTATTGGCACCCACTGATAAGAAAATATTTTCCGGTAAACAAATCCCGCCCTTCTGGAGCGGGATTTTTCTTTATAGGCGGTAAACAAGTAATATTGCCGGATCGTAATTTTCATTTTCAAACAGTTGCTATGAGAAATATACTTCTTGTCATTACCTTTTTCTGTTCGTTATTGGTTTCTGCCCAAACCAACAAGGCATTCTTCTTAACTAATCCCTGTCTTACTCCTGACGGGCAAACGGTGGTTTTCAGTTTCGAAGGCGATCTGTGGAAAGCAGATATAAAAAGCGGCCAGGCCTCGCGGCTGACAGCGATGCAGGGCTATGAGACCAGTCCAAAAGTTTCGCCCGATGGCAGGTGGATCGCATTCACCGGTCGGCAATATGGCAATGCCGATGTATTTGTAGTGCCCGTAGGTGGTGGGGATGTAAAACAGGTCACCTACCATAGTAGCAATGATGATGTAGCCAGCTGGAGCTGGGACTCAAAGTTTATTTATTTCAATAGCAACCGTATGGGACAGGTGGCCGGGTACAAGGTTTCAGCTGAAGGTGGTACGCCGGTACGGGTCTTTGGCAACTATTTCTTCCAGTATGATCATAACCTGCTTGAGCATCCTTCCAGTGGCGAAATATTTTTTAATGATACCTGGGAAAGTATAAACCAGGCGCAGCGCAAGAGATATAAGGGGCCGTTCAATCCCGATATTGAATCTTATAATCCGAAGACAAAGCAATTCAAGAAATATACCGACTGGGAAGGAAAAGATTTTGGCACTACCATCGACAGGAACGGAACAATCTATTTCATTTCCGATGAGGCCAATGGTGAATACAACCTCTATACTTTTGATAACGGTAAGAAAAAAGGCCTTACAAAATTTCCTTCTTCCATCAAAAGCCCTTCGGTCAATGCAAATGGCGGCAAAGTGGTATTTGAAAGGGATTACCAGTTATGGCTGTATGATGTAAAATCCGACAAAGCCGAGAAGCTCGATATTTCGATCGTCCGGAACAATACGCTTCCGAAAGAAAAAGATTTCGAGGTAAAAGGTAATATAGAAACTTTCGATGTGTCTCCCGATGGAAAAAAGCTGGCTTTTGTTTCGAGAGGTGAACTGTTTGTAAGCGATGTGGAAGGCAAATTTGTGCAACAGCTACGCCGGGGTTCGGCTGAGAGGGTGGTAGAAGTCAAATGGCTGGCCGATAACCGGACATTACTTTTTAATCAAACCCTGGATGGATATACCAACCTGTATACCATCAGGGCAGATAGCAGCCTTTCGCTGAAACAGCTTACGCATGATAAAAAGAATAACCGCTCGATCGTCCTTAATAAAAATCGCAGCAAAGCGGCTTACCTGAGCGGACGTGATGAAGTGAGATTGCTGGATGCTAAAACAGGGGAAAGCAAAACCATTGTAAAAGACGAGATCTGGGCCTTTCAAAATGCCGATCCCGGTTTTTCACCTAATGATGAATATGTATTGTTCACCGCATACAGGAATTTCGAACAGGATGTTTTTGTTTATAATATCAAAGAAAACAAAGCAATCAATCTTACCAATACAGCTATCACAGAAACCGGGCCCATCTGGTCGCCTGATAGCAAATACATTTATTTTACTTCGCAACGGTTAAAGCCTTCTTATCCCTTCGGAATGCCCAATGCCAAAGTATATCGTGTGTCGCTGGAGAAACTGGATGAGCCCTATCGTTCGGACAAATACAATGAGCTTTTTAAAGAAGAAAAAAAAGAAGAGAAAAAGGATACTGCAAAAAAGACCGCTGCCCCGGATCCCAAACTGATCACGATCGATACAGACAGGATCATGGAAAGGCTGGAACAGGTAAGCCCTAACCTGGGCGCCCAGTTCCTTCAATTCGTTTATCAAAAAGGAGAGAAGACAACTGTTCTCTACACAAGCAATCATGGCGAGGGACGCAATGCACTCTGGAAAACGGTGATCGAACCATTTGAAACAAACAAAACAGAAAAAATTGCAGGTTCCGACGGCGGTTTCGGTTACAACATTGTTGAGGTAAGCGATAAATTGTATGTTTTGTATAACGGCAACATCAGCAAACTAAACCTGGATGCAAATAAGGCGGATGCCATTAATATCAGCTATACGTTCCGCCGCAACCTGTCCGAAGAGTTTGCACAAATGTTTGATGAAGCCTGGGCCCAGATGGAGGAAGGATACTACGATGAAAAATTCCATGGCCTGGATTGGAAAAAGACAAAGGAATATTATCACCAGTTTGTTTCATCCCTGAACA
>DASSFT010000390.1:0-3239 GCA_035694045.1 Chitinophagaceae bacterium | reverse complement strand
CAGAGATGAATTGAATGAGAAACGAATTACCTCCGTGGTAAAAGGAGATGATGAATAGATAGATGGAGGATAGTACATTTAGGGACAATGAAAGCCCACAGAGAGCCACGGAGAAGACACAGAGGACCACAGAGAAGGACTGAATGAGATAAGAAATAGCTCTGCGGCTCTCTGCGTATCCTCAGCGGTTCTCTGTGGGCCCTTAGTATCCTATGATTGCAGATGCTAACCTTCTGCAGGTGCCAGGTATTGTGTAAATGCAAACCCTTCTTTTCCTTTATCTGTTTTTACCACCCACCATTGATCATTTTCTTTTTTTATCAGCGTCACTGTTTCACCACGGGCAGCTTTGCCGACGATAGGAAAATCTGTGCCGGCGCCCGAACGGATATTGAGATTGCTTTCCTGGGTTGTGACCTTTAGTTTTGTGCCTTCGGCAACACCTGTCACGCTATTGATATTAAGCATAAGATCCCCCGACGCATAATCCGGATCGAGTTTGCCATATATATCCCACAATTGCTGTTTTACTTTGCCGCTGGCATTTCCATCTACATAAAGAACACCTTCCTGTTCTCTAACCTGCAGGTTGCTGACGCCCGAACTATTGGCCGCATCCACCAACGCTTTATATTTATCCTGAAGTGCCATGATTTGTTTCCTCCATTATTTTTTTACCAGCCCCTTTGAATCAATAGACTTCAACCCCATTGATTTCAGGGAATTTAAACTCATCATCAATTTTTGAAGATTGCTTTTTGCAATTTCACCGGTCAGTACCACCACCTGGTCCTTCACAGTAGCCGTTACCCCCGGAAAATCTTTGACCGCATCGCTGACTGCTTTGTTAAGTGCCGCGGCTTGTGTTTCGGTAGCATTGGGTACCACGGGTGGTGCAGGAACGTAGACAGTCGCATTGTTTTCCACCGATTTTACTCCTTTAATTCCTGCAACCGCAGATTGGGCAGCCGTTTTTGTGGATTCATCTTTTACTTCACCAGTAATGGTTGCCACACCATCATTTACACTCACATTCAGACCCGCGCAGGCAGGATCGGCTGCGAGGGCTTTTTCGGCCTCGACCTTAATATCTGCATCCTTTGGTTTGCTTTTGCATTGAGGAAGTGTAAAGGCCAGGCAGCCCATCGTAATTACCAACAACAGTTTTTTCATCTTGCTTATTTTGATTTTATTTAATGATGTGATTCTAATGCGAATAATATTTCCCCTCCCCAGGTTGGGAAAGTTGAAGCAACAATTATCTTACCAGCAAATGCTTTTATTTTAGATTATTTGCAAACTCCCGCCTGCAACTTGTATGAGAAAGAAGTTTACGCAGAGTTTTTTTGTTCTTGGCAGGAATGATGGAATACCAAAGAAAAACTGGTACAATATTTCCCCGCGGGTTTCTGTAGCGTCAATTTTGGTCACGCAACGGCGCAACGACGCCAAGAAATTTAAGTACCACCACGGATACCTCTAGAGGTTTAAAGGTTTAAAGATGAAAATTGCCACGGATACACGGATTTATTCTTTCCTTTTCCGTGAATCCGTGGCAAATTGCATTTCCCGCATTATGCGGGACAAAAGTTAAGAGTCTGATTTCGTGGGTGACCAGAAAATTGAGGGATCGCCACGGATACACGGATGTCTTCATTCCTTTCCGTGAATCCGTGGCAAATCGCTGGTCCCGCCTTATACGGGACAACTGCATAAAGGTTAACCATCTGATTTTCGTTGCGCCGCTGCGAGAAATTAGCCTGCTGGTGGTTCCCACAATTCGATCTTGTGTCCTTCGGGATCCATGATCCAGGCAAATTTCCCGTACTCTTCATTGATGGGATCACCGGCGATGGTGACGTTTTTTGCCCTTAGTTCATCCAGTAACCCGAAAAGATCGGATACCCGCAGGTTGAGCATTACCTGGTTGGTGCTGGGATCAAAATAATTGCTGGTGGTTTTGAAAAATGATAACACATTATAACCGGGCGTAATTTTACCTTCCTCATTTGTGAATGGAAAATCTACGTATACATTCCCATTAAACTCGATACCCAGGACCTCCTGGTACCACGCAGCCAGCGCTTTAGGGTCGGTGGCTTTGATGAACACCCCGCCCAAACCTGTTATCTTTTTCATGCATATTATTTTAAAGTAATTTACGAAAGAGGGTGCCCAAAACTCGCTCACAAAGAATATTCTTTTTAATTTTGTGAAGGACGTCAGACATGGAACAGATCAAATACAATACTCTTACCGAGACCCATTCAGAAACGGATCTACTCACCGGCTACGAGGAACCTTGCAGCCTGGTTGTCTGGAATGACGAAGTAAATACATTTGAATGGGTGATCGAAACTCTTATCGAAGTTTGCGGTCACAGCCCGGAACAGGCTGAACAATGTTCCTATTTCATTCATTATAAAGGAAAATATGCCGTGAAGGAAGGGTCGTATGATGAATTGAAACCTCAGTGCGATGCAATTACTGAAAGAGGTATTGGCGCTACAATAGAAGTAATGGCGTAACCCACCCCCGCCCCTCCCATTCATGCCCCTGTTTATTTTGGATAAAGAACTGAACTTTCCCCCGGTTCACCTGGCCGGCCCCGATGGCCTCCTTGCTATGGGTGGCGATCTTTCTCCAGAAAGATTATTGGTAGCTTATCGCAACGGGATCTTTCCCTGGTATGAAGGCGACCATATACTCTGGTGGTGCCCCGATCCCCGCTTTGTTCTTTTCCCCGACGAATTAAAGATCCACAAAAGCATAAAGCCACTTTTAAAAAGAGATGAGTTTGAGTTTACGATCAACAAAGCGTTCCGGCAGGTGATCAATCATTGTAAAAAGATCCCGCGGCCGGGACAGGAAGGGACATGGATAACCGATGAAGTTGAAAAAGCATTTATCAAAATGCACGAACTGGGCTATGCTCATAGCGCCGAAGTATGGAGGGATGGTGAATTGGTGGGAGGACTATATGGCATCAAAATGGGCAAAGTATTCTTCGGGGAAAGTATGTTCAGCAAACAAAGCAACGCCTCCCGCTATGCTTTTATTAAATACATCCAGCAATTAATGACTGAAGGTATCGAGTTGATCGATTGCCAGGTCTATACCGAATACCTTGAAAGTTTTGGAGCCAAGATGATACTACGCGAAGATTTTGTACGGTTGCTGGATGAGTTGATTCCTCCTCTGCCTCTTCTCAGCAGTCCGGTCAATTAAACCGGGTGGAG
>DASSFT010000389.1:0-4798 GCA_035694045.1 Chitinophagaceae bacterium | reverse complement strand
GGCGCGCATTCTGTTGTACCAAACGACGAACGGAAATCGACGACAAATAGATCCTTCGCTTAAAAACGGAGTTCCCACAATGTGCCGCTGCTCTGTCGACAGTGATACCCTCGAAATAAACATGGCACTTGGTTTTTTTGGAGGAGTCGGAGTTAATATTAAAGTGTATGGAAAAGAATACGCCTCATGGTTTTTCCAGGAAAATGACAATGCAGAAAATTTAAAAGCAAATCTCTTTGATACCACCTTTAGCAATCATGTCATTGTTGAAAATAAAGGACAATACCTGGTCCTGGATAAGCAACCCGATTTCAAACCAGGTCAACAGATCGCCGGGTATTTTACCTTTACGTCTGCTGATTACTTCGAAAAAAAGAACAAAAACATTGATACTATTTCTGCGTCAGGTAAAATCCATTTTACATGCCACCCGGGACAAAGAATAAAAAACCTGGAAAGAAGATGAAAGCAATGATCTTTTCGGCAGGATTGGGTAC
This sequence comes from Chitinophagaceae bacterium, assembly GCA_035694045.1. Lineage (GTDB taxonomy): Bacteria > Bacteroidota > Bacteroidia > Chitinophagales > Chitinophagaceae > VBAT01. The sequence goes on along the minus strand of DASSFT010000389.1, from coordinate 4,301 downwards.
ACGGTTCAAACCATGGACCGACAGGCATCCAAAAGCATTGGCGCCTGTTAACGGTAAATCATTGCTGCAACGGAATATCGAATACCTCCGTCAATATGGTATAAAAGACGTGATCGTTAACGTTCATCATTTCGCAGACCAGATCACCGATGCATTAAACAAGAACAAAGGCTGGGGAAGCAATGTCGTCATTAGTGATGAAAGAAATGAAGTGCTGGAAACCGGTGGCGGCCTGTTAAAAGCCAGGGAGCTTTTTACTCCCGGCGAAAAGTTCATTACCTGCAACGTTGACATTCTTACCGATCTCGATTTGAACAAACTACTGGCCTTTCATGACGAAAATAAACCGCTGATCTCTTTTGGAGTTACCGGGAGAAAAACCTCGCGGTATTTTCTATTTGACCAAAACAACCGGCTTTGTGGCTGGAGAAATACGAAAACAGGTGAAGAAAGAATTGAAGTGGCCAGCGATGTCCTGACGCAGAAAGCTTACAGTTGCGTGGTGGTGTTTGAATATGACATCTTCAACCTTATGCCCTTTACCGGCAAATTTTCCCTGGTAGATGTATACCTGGGCCTGGCCAGGGATCACCTGATCCTTGGCTACGATCACAGCGGCGACAGGCTGGTGGATGTCGGCAAGCCGGAAAGTGTCGCAGTCGCTGAATCATTGTTCGATTGAACTACCAGAATCATTGCCATTTATCATAAATATTTTCAAATACACTTTCGACGGTAATATGGCTTCCCGTGATTTCCGTTACTTTACACCTCTTTTATAAATAAATACGACATGAAAAGATTTGTTTTAAGCTTGTTTGGTTTTTTTATGGCAGTTGTAACGATTGCACAAACAACATCCACCTATGATGCTAAAGAAGCATTCAATCCACAGTTTTACCCTTATCCCGGCAATGATTTTCGCAGTGCCAGCGGTAAACCGGGTCCTAAATACTGGCAAAATCGTGCTGACTATAAGATAAGCTGCACACTGGACACACTGGCCCACTCGGTCAATGGAGAAGTAGAACTTACTTATACCAATAACAGCCCTGATGATCTTAAATTTCTTTGGCTCCAGCTCGACCAGAATATTTACAAAAAAGATTCCCGCGCATCTTCCACCACTACCGAATCGGGTGGACGATGGGCCAATGCAAAGTTTACCAATGGAGATGTAATAAAATCTATAACAGTTGATGACAACGGGACGAAGTATTCCGCTAATTATACTGTTTCGGACACCCGTATGCAGGTATGGTTACAGAATGCATTAAAACCTTCCGGTGGAAAAATAACATTGACGGTTCAATTCAGTTTTGAAGTGCCGGAACAGGGAACCGACCGCATGGGAAGGGTGAACACTAAAAATGGCTGGATCTATGAGGTAGCGCAATGGTTCCCGCGCATGTGTGTGTATGACGATATACAGGGATGGAATGTGTTACCGTATCTCGGTGCAGGAGAGTTTTACCTGGAATACGGCGATATTGAATATGCTGTAACCGTCCCCGCCAATCTTGTGGTAGTCGGATCAGGTGAATTGCAAAACCCGGAAGAATGCTTCAGCCCGGAGCAAAACAAAAAATACAATGATGCAAAAAGCAGTGACAAGACTGTAACGATCCGCAGTGAAAAAGATGTCACAAGTAAAGCATCGACAGCCGCGAAACCAGCCATTACCTGGAAATTTAAGATCCAGAATACAAGGGACGTAGCCTGGTCGGCTTCCAAGGCATTTATACTGGATGCGGCCCGCATCAATTTACCAAGCGGCAAACCCTGCCTGGCCATCAGTGCTTATCCTGTTGAAAGCACAAAGGACAAGAAAGGAAATGACTGGCGTCGTTCGACCGAAATGGTAAAAGGAGCAATTGAACATTATTCCGGTAAGTGGTTTGAGTTCCCTTATCCTGGCGCGACCAATGTTGCTACGAACGTGACCGGAATGGAATATCCCGGTATTGTTTTCTGTCATTATACTTCCGTTGGCGAAGGCTTATGGGGCGTTACCGATCATGAATTCGGGCATACATGGTTCCCAATGATCGTAGGTAGCAACGAAAGAAAATACGCATGGATGGATGAAGGATTCAATACATTTATCAATGGCCTTTCTACTAAGGCATTCAATAAAGGAGAGTTCAACTCTCAAAGTTTCTTTGACGATCCGACTTCCACTTTTATGGTGAAATATGTCTTTGGCGATAAAATGGACGGGCTTTATAATATACCTGATGCCATACAACAGGATAACCTGGGCATTGCAGCCTACATGAAACCATCTTTAATGCTGAATACTCTTCGCGATGTCATACTGGGCCCCCAGCGTTTTGATGCTGCATTCCGCGAATACATCAGTCGTTGGGCTTTTAAACATCCAACCCCCTGGGACTTTTTTCATACAATGGAAAATGTTGGAGGTGAAGATTTGAGCTGGTTTTGGAGAGGATGGGTACTGAACACCTGGAAGATTGACCAGACAGTAACAGGAGTGAAATATGTAGATAATGTGCCTGAAAAAGGGGCGGAAATTACACTCGCCAACATGGAGAAAATGCCGATGCCTGTGACCGTACTGATTAAAGAGGCGAATGGAAAAGAGCAAAAAATAAACCTCCCGGTTGAAATCTGGCAGCGTGGATCTGACTATACATTTGGAGTTGCTACGACCAGCGAGATTAAGGAAGTCATATTGGATCCCGATAAAAAACTGCCCGACTGGAACAGGGACAACAATAGGTGGAAAAAAGCTTTTTAGGTTTCACGCCACGGCGCCACGACGCGACGATGCCATCCCGTATAATGCTGGATGGCGAAGATTAACTTGATTTAAAACGTGGCGGCGTTGTCCCGCCTTTTGGCGGGATTGCGAGAAACAAATCACTTTACGGCGATCATGCTTATTTCAACATTAACGAACCGGGGTAAGGCAGCTACCTGCACAGTTTCTCTGGCCGGGAAATCGCCATCAAAGTATTTTCCATATACCTCGTTGATCTCGGAGAATTTATTCATATCGGTAATAAAGATCGTTGTCTTTACCACGTGATTAAAACCCATGTAGGCGGCAACCAGGATAGCCTTCAGGTTTTGCATGACCTGGTGAGTTTCCTCCTGGATATCTTTTTTCCGCAGATCTCCTGTTTTTGGATCGATACATATTTGCCCTGAAATGTATAAAGTATCGCCTGCCATCACTGCCTGGTTGTAAGGACCGATGGGGGAAGGAGCATCCGGCGTAATAATTACTTTCCTGTCCATAGCTTTCATTTTAAAAACAGAACAGCGAATATAGCTTTATGCACTTTCTTTGCAAAAAATTGTACCATGAAGATCGTTGTGCTGGCTAATGCCGGGCAGAAAGACGAATTGATGGCGCAACAAAACGTTGTGCCTTCCAACCTCGTATGGCGAACAGAGCCAGATGTGCCGGATGATATCAGGGGTGACGACACATGCATTGATCTTCTCTTCGATAATACCCCGGATCGACTGCGTAAATGGCAACAACTCAATCCATCGCTCCTGGTTATAAACGCTGTGTCGGCTGTACCCGGTGTAGCTATGTTTCCTCATGTTTGTATCAATGGGTGGAATACTTTTTTGAAAAGAAGTGTGATAGAAGCAACAGCCCCCGAAGATCTAAAGGAAAAAACAACAGCTTTGTTTTCTCTTTTTAATAAAAAAATTGAATGGACATCCGGTATCCCCGGGTTTCTGTCATTACGGATTGTAGCATCAATAATCAACGAAGCTTATTTTGCACTCGAGCAGCAGGTAAGTACAAAAGAAGAAATCGATACCGCGATGAGACTGGGAACTAACTATCCTTATGGCCCATTTGAGTGGAGCCGGGAAATCGGGATAAAGAATATTTACAACCTGCTGAAAAATTTGGGGGAAGAAGAAAAAAGATATCAACCGGCAGCATTACTTAAACAAGAAGCGGGCAACTGATGGCAGTCTTATTAAATATAGATACGGCATTGGATACAGCATCTGTATGTTTATCGGGTGATGGGGAACAACTGGGCTTCCTGGCCAATGAGAGACAGAAGGAGCATGCGGCCTGGCTTCACACAGCTATTCGCGACCTGCTAAAAACACAATCGATTGATACCGGTCAACTCAGTGCTGTAGCCGTAAGTATTGGTCCCGGGTCGTATACAGGTCTCAGGATCGGCTTGTCTGCCGCCAAGGGGTTGTGTTATGCCCTGGGTATTCCACTCATCACTGTGGGGACTTTGGAAGTAATGGCCTTTGCTGCGAAAGAAAATGATACTGATCTGATTTGCCCA
>DASSFT010000388.1:0-3492 GCA_035694045.1 Chitinophagaceae bacterium | reverse complement strand
ACAAAAAAGTGAATATCCTGATCCATTTTTCCGCGTCTTCGTCGCTTGCATTCAGCCAGAACTGGTAGAAGAGATAAGGCGAGGTCTTCAGGGGATCCAGCCAGACATTTCCTTTTTCCGTTTTGCCAAATTTACCGCCATCCGCTTTCGTGATCAGCGGGCAGGTAAATGCAAATGCTTCTCCTCCTGCCTTCCTCCTTATCAACTCAGTACCTGTGACAATATTTCCCCACTGGTCGCTGCCACCCATTTGCAACTTGCAGTTTTTATTTTCATATAGCCATAAAAAATCGTAGCCCTGTACCAACTGGTACGTGAATTCTGTAAAGCTCATCCCCGTATCGCCTTCGATCCTTTTCTTTACACTGTCTTTGGCCATCATATAATTGACGGTGATATGTTTGCCCACATCACGTATGAAATTGAGGAAACTATATCCCTTAAACCAGTCGTAATTGTTCACCATTTCAGCCGATCTTTTGCCTGCGCTGAAGTCCAGGAATTTTTCCAGTTGCTTTTTTATCCCTTCCTGGTTGTGACGCAGGGTGCTTTCGTCCAGCAGGTTTCGTTCCTCGCTTTTACCGCTGGGATCGCCAACCATGCCGGTAGCACCGCCCACAAGGGCAACCGGTTTATGTCCTGCCTTCTGTAAATGGACCAACAAAAGGATGGGAACCAGGCTGCCAATATGCAGGCTGTCGGCCGTCGGGTCAAATCCCACATAGCCACTGACAACCTCTTTGGATAGTAATTCTTCGGTTCCGGGCATTATGTCCTGTATCATCCCCCGCCAACGTAATTCTTCGATCAGATTCATTGTAATATTTCGTGGATTTGCGGCAAAACTAAGTGATATTAATGTTGCTGTAAATCAAATGCAATATTTTTCTAAACTATTCGTTATCAAACATTAGTCTTTTCCCTTGGTAAAACTATGTATTTCGAGGGCCAAAGATTAATTTTACAGGCTGTTCGATGTATATGAAAACTGAATAATCTAATTGCTTTTATAAGAAAATTATCCGAATGAAATCAATCCGACTGCATCTTACTCTATATACAATCCTGCTATCTATTTCCACTACCGCACAATTCCGAAAGTATTCTAACGAATTCTTGAATATTGGAGCAGGTGGTCGTGGTCTCGCTATGGGTGGCGCCCAAATTGCTTCTGTAAATGATGGCACCGCCGGTTACTGGAACCCGGCAGGCCTGGTTGGAGTAAAAGACAATGCTCAAATCAACCTGATGCACGCGGAGTATTTTGCCGGAATCGGTAAGTACGATTATGTCAGCATCGCTTTTCCGGCGACCAATAAAAAAAGAACCTTTGCCATTACAGGTCTCAGATTTGCTGTAGATGATATCATGAACACGCTGTTCCTGGTAGAGCCGGATGGCACCCTCAACTATAACAACATTCAAGCTTTCTCATCTGCTGACTATGCTTTCCTGTTTTCTTATGGCCAAAAATGGAAAGAAAATTCAAAACGGAATATCCATTTTGGAATGAATGCAAAAGTGATCCATCGCAGCGTGGGTAAATTTGCCAAGGCCTGGGGATTCGGAATCGACGCCGGGCTACAGATCATCCAAAACAAATGGAGATTCGGTATCACGGGTCGCGATATTACGTCCACCTTCAATGCATGGTCGTTCAGTTTTACGGAAAGAGAAAAAGAAGTGCTGTACCTTACGAATAATGAAATACCGGTCAAATCAACCGAAATGACCGCACCCAGGCTGGTACTAGGGGTTGCCCGTGATTTCAAGCTTGGTAAAAAGACAAGCCTGATGGCAGAAGCGAATGTAGACCTCACATTCGATGGCAAACGAAATACCATCGTCAGCGCCGACCCCGTCAGCGCCGATCCAAAGCTTGGTCTCGAACTCAATGTCAACAATATCTTTTTCCTGAGAGCAGGAATCAATAACTTCCAGAGAGCGCTGGCTGATGGAGATACACTGAATCAAAAGAGAGTGTGGATATACCAGCCCAGTGCCGGTGCAGGTTTTAAGATACAGAACGTGGCTATTGATTATGCTTTCACCAATCTAGCCAATCAATCCAATCCTTTATTCACTCACGTGTTTTCTTTACGACTTGATATGGTGAGTGACAAGAAAAACAAAAAGAAAAAGTGATCCTGTACCTAAAAACTATTATGATGAAAAGATTTTTACTCTTGTTGTTGACCGTTATTGCGCTCAGTGCGCAAGGACAGGTTTTCAATAATGAATGGATCGATTATTCAAAGACCTACTATAAATTCAAGGTAGCCGTGACCGGGTTGTACCGGATCAGCCAGCCGGCTCTTAATTCCATTGGGATCGGGTCAGTTCCGGCGCAGGATTTCCAATTGTGGAGGAATGGTAAAGAAGTACCCATTTATACTTCGGCCCAGTCAGGGCCGCTTACAAGCAGCGACTATATCGAATTCTGGGGCGAGATGAACGATGGTAAACCAGATAGTATTATGTACCTGCTCGGCGACTACCAATTATCCGACAAATGGAGCTTGGAAACAGATACTGCCGCTTTTTTTCTTACTGTCAACCCTTCGGGGAACAATATGCGTTTGGTGCCGACTGTAAATGATGTTGCAAATAATACACTGGCTCCGGAACGTTATTTCTGGTATACGTTTGGAAGATACTTCAAGGATAAGATCAATTCGGGCCGTTCCGAGTTGGTCGGAGACTCTTATACTTATTCTTCTGTGTATGATTATGGAGAAGGATGGACAAGTAATGACGTGGCCAATCAATCCAGCGTCACCTACAGCGTAAGCGGTATCCGCCCCTACACAGGAGCTGATGCACCGCAACCTTTTGTAAAAGTAAATGCTGCCGGTAATGCGATTCATCCTCGCAATATCCAGGTAAAACTTAATGGAACTGTCGTCTACGATCAGCCGCTGAACTATTACGATTACAGGAAAATAGTTCAAGCCGTAAACCCCTCCCAGATAAGTACCGGCATCATTGACCTGGAAATTGCTAACACAGGCACCGAGAGCCTGGACAGGATGGTGGTTGCACAAGCTGAATTAACCTATGCGCACTCTTTTGATATGGGAAGCGTCAACCGCATTGCATTTAGTTTGGATTCCAGCAGTGTCGGAAACTTTCTCCAGATCACCGGTTTTATTTATTCTGGAGCGGCTCCAGTCCTGTACGATCTTACTAACGGGCAACGGTATGTTGCCGAGAATTCCAACCCGGTCCTTTTGAAGTTTGCGTTGAAACCTTCTTTAGTGCCGAGGAAACTGGTGTTGGTAAGCGAGGAGCCGGAGAATGCGATCATGGTGAATTCTTTCAAGCAGAGAAATTTTGTGGATTATTCTTTGCCGGTAAACCAGGGTGATTTTCTGATTATCACACACCCTACACTGACAAACGGAACCAACGGCACCAATCCCATCAATGACTATAAAAACTATCGCAGCTCGGCTGCAGGAGGCGGTTATAACGCCAAGGTTTATATGATCG
>DASSFT010000387.1:0-3456 GCA_035694045.1 Chitinophagaceae bacterium | reverse complement strand
GTGAATCATTTTCCGGCTGATAATCATAAAAACATTTCTCAACCTGAGCACCGACCCTGGCAGCAATTGCAATGGCATACCAAGTATCCAAAACTAAGGCTCATGCAATGGATCAGGCTTGAAGAACGGTTCCGCAGGAAGATCGCCAGTGATGATGAGTTGGCCGACGGATACAACTTTAATTTCCGGTTACGCTATAATTTTCTATCTCAATTTCCGCTGAGCAAAAGAGCCTTTCAACCCAAGACCATCTCATTCGTGGTGAATGATGAATTACACATCAATTTCGGTAAACAGATCGTCAACAATTATTTTGATCAAAACCGTTTTTTCCTGGGATTTGCCTATCATGTCAACTCACATGACAATGTCCAGTTTGGGTATATGAACGTTTTTCAACAGCTTCCGGCAGGTAACCAATACAGGAGCATTCATACGGCAAGGGTATTTTATTTTCATAATCTTGACCTGCGACGAGATCGTAAATAGACAGACCTCGGTTTGTCACGTTTCCTTATTTTAACAACTAAAAGATATTTTATGCAAACAATGAAGTATATCAAGGCCCTGGTCTTTACGGGACTTATTCTTTTAAACATATCTGTGCAGGCCCAGGTTAAGAGCGACTATTTCACCGTTGAAAATTATTACAAAGTAAAATGGGGCTATGCCGAAGAATTTATCTCTTTATGGAAAACGAATCATTATCCTTTATTGAAAAAGGCAATCGAAAAAGGCGATATCATCTCAGTTGAGGCTGAAAAGCCACGATTGCACAGTGGGGAGGATACCCGCTGGGATTTCAGGGTGATCATTGTTTTTAAGGATGCTAAAGCTGCTTTTGATGAAAACCTGACAACACCCTATAAGAAACAGCTTTACCCTGACCTGGATAAATTGGCGAAAGATGAGCAGCACAGGTTTGAATTACTGATATCCCATTGGGACGTAATGACTGAAAAAATAAATTTAGCCAACCAGTAAACGGTTTTAATTTGCATAACAATTGAATGCTATGGATAAAATCTTTCTAAGCGATTCAGGTCCTAAGGTTTCGCCGGCTATCTACGGTTTCTGGAGATGGAATGATTTCAGCCCTACCGGGGCAGCAGCCATGGAACGGATAGTGAATTACTGCCTCGAGCAGGGGATCAATACATTCGATCATGCTGACGTGTATGGCGGCTATCAATGCGAGGAATTTTTTGGAGATATCCTGAAAAAAAAATCTTTTAAGCGCGAAGACATCGTGTTGTTTACCAAATGCGGCATTAATGTACCACATGTGAATCGTCCAGACATACGGGTGCAGTATTTTGACACGTCTGCGAGGCATATTACTGAAAGTCTTGAGAATTCACTGCGTAAACTACGTACCGATTACGTCGATATATTCCTCCTCGATCAGCTCGATCCCTTGTCTGATCTCGAGGAAACAGCGCTCACGCTGGAAAGGTTAAGGGGTTCGGGGAAAATCAGGAATATTGGGGTAGCCAATTTTTCTGTGTTCCAGCATCAGTTGCTCGCCTCATACCTTCATGTGCCCATCGTTACCAATTATATTGAGCTAAACATCCTGAACACGACTGCCCTGGACAATGGCCAACTGGACTATATCAAGCAACGTTATATGCGCCCGTTGGCAGCGGCGCCATTAGCCGGGGGAAGAATTGAGAATGGAACAGACCCGCTGGCGGTTAGGGTTCACTATAAACTGGAAGAATTAAGCAGGAAGTATAATGCCCATATCGAATCTATCGCGGTAGCCTGGCTGATCAAGCTGGGTGCGTTACCGCTTATTGGTACAGTCAGTGAGCAAAGAATAAAAAATATTATTAATGCCTTTGACGTAAATCTCGACAGGCAGGATTGGTACGATCTTTATCACGCTTCAAAAGGCAAAATGGGGCATCACGACGTGGACAAGACACTTTGAACGAACAAGTGTTTGCCGGTAGGAGGTCGTCTATCAGTTTGAGCGTTTTGGCCACAGAGAGCCACGGAGGCCGCGCAGAGGACCACAGAGTGTATCGTAGCTCATTCATGACATCTCAGCGGCTCTCCACGTATTCGCTGTGGTTCTCTGTGGGCCGTATTTCAAAGTAACACACCATTCATCATTCGAGCTTCAAAAGACTTCAACGCATCGTATCTTTGTGATTATTGTTCACAAAAGATAGAACCCTCTATGTCACAACGCCCGGAAACAAAAGCCATTCGCATTCAAACACCAAAAACAGGGGAGAGGGAGCATGCCACTCCTTTATTTCTTACCAGCAGTTTTACGTATGATTCAGCAGAGGAAATGGCCTCAGCCTTTGCCGACGATACACTGGACATAAATATTTATTCCCGATTTTCTAATCCTACAGTTGATGAATTCATTGATAAGGTAGTTGCTTTGGAAGGTGCAGAGGCTGGAATCGCTACGGGCACAGGAATGGCGGCCATCTTTTCAACCTTCATGACCTTTTTAAGTAAAGGCGATCATATCATTTCTGCTTCTGCTATATTCGGTTCAACGCATACGATGTTGACGAAATTCCTGCCGAAATGGGGAATTGAATATTCGTATTTCAATATGAGCATGCCTGAAGATATTGAAGGGTTGATCAAGGCGAACACCAAAATGCTTTACCTGGAAACTCCCAGCAATCCCGGCCTTGATATCATCGACATTGAACTCGTTGCAAAACTTTGCAAAAAACATAATATCCTTTTTGTCGTTGATAATTGTTTTGCCACACCTGCCGTGCAGCAACCAATTCAATTCGGAGCTGATCTTGTATTACATTCTGCGACCAAATTTATAGATGGGCAGGGGAGAGTATTGGGTGGAGTGGTGGTTGGCAAAAAAGATCTCATCCAGCCTTTGTACCTTTTTATACGAAACACCGGGCCTTCATTGAGTCCTTTCAACGCCTGGGTATTGAGCAAAAGCCTGGAGACTTTGTTTGTGAGAATGGACAAACATGCTGAGAATGCACTTAAAATAGCTAAAAGCCTGCAGGGACATTCGAGGGTCAGCCGGGTTAAATATCCTTTTCTCGACACTCATCCGCAATATAAGATTGCCAAAAAGCAAATGACGAATGGGGGAGGGTTGGTAACTTTTGAAATAAAGGGCGGGATTGATGCCGGCAGAAAATTCCTGAATGCATTACAAATGATCTCAGTTACGAATAACCTGGGGGATAGCCGTACTATTGCTTCGCACCCGGCATCTACGACTCATTCCAAGCTGAGTGAGCAGGAAAGAAATGAAGTGGGTATCACACCTGGACTTATCCGCATATCTGTTGGATTGGAGCACCCGGACGATATACTAGATGATATCCTGCAAGCGTTGGCAATGAGTTGAATTGAATGAAGCATTCCTGGTAACTTCTCAATTAGCGATCTTTCTTAAAGGAATCAGGGAGCCCATGTTTTTTTATGAAGTTTTTGGCATCCTCA
>DASSFT010000386.1:0-3461 GCA_035694045.1 Chitinophagaceae bacterium | reverse complement strand
GATCCTGATTGGGGAAGGGAAAAATAATTTTATCATTGAGTATAACGACCCGGAAAACAGGTTAGCCGATCTTGCCTGAGGCCTCGAAAAGCCACAGCGCTTGGGCTGGAAGCAAACAACAACTCCAATAACTTTAAATTTAATATTATGAAACATCATGCTACTGCCAACTGGAAAGGCACCGGAAAGGAAGGAATGGGGAAGCTGACTACACAATCCCTTGTCTTGAAAAATAAGAAATATGACTACAGGAGCCGATTTGAAGACGGCACCTTCACCAACCCCGAAGAACTGGTAGCCGCTGCGCATGCTGGTTGTTTTTCCATGAAACTGAGTTTTGTTTTAGGTAGTGCAGGATATACTCCCAGGCAAATCACTACGACCTGTACCATTACATTGGAAAATGGGGCTATTACCGAAAGCCACCTGGATGTAAAGGCCAAAGTGCCCCGCATGAAAGCTGATAAATTTGCCGAATGTGCTGCAGACGCTAAAGCAAACTGCCCTATCAGCAAATTGTTGAATACAAATATTACCATGGATGCAAGCTTGCTGTAGGTTAAGCTATGTGCAAAGTATGGCTGCGTAATACAGGATGCCGCGGTGAAGAATCGGGGCATCGTTATTTAAGGGGATTGAACAATTTGCAGGCCCGGCAACTTAACTCAATTGTATATCCACAACAGCACAGGCTTCTTTGAATCATGAATGAGTGCTTTCAGCTTTAGTAAAAAACCAGGCGAAACTGTTGGACAACCCAGGCTCTGGCAGATCTCGTCTTTCACCTCTGATTCGGGCACACAATCATGTGAATGAAGGACTACGAACCGGTTAAAGGCGTTACTGTTTGTTTTATCGAGACCATACAGTTTAAAGGCCAGGCCAAACTTTCCATTATAGGAATTGCCGACCCGGTATTTTCCCAGTGAAGTACAACCACAGCCGACAGTATTGCCAAATTTTCTTCCTTCCAACCATTCTTTATTACAACTTCCGTGGGTAACCAGCCCGGCCGCTAAGGAGCTGTCCTTTTTAAGATCAAAAACAAAAAAACGATCCTGGCCGGAAGGTAGGCTCATATCGACCAGGAAGCATAGTGATGCATTGTAGCTGTTTTGTTCGGCAAATGTTTTTACTGCCGCGGCTTTTGCCAGGAGTTTTTCCTTTACGGCATTGCTGATCTTGTATTCTACTGGAGAGCTTCCGATCCCATTGCCCTTTGCTTTCTTCGGGCTTAAGGGCGACGGCGTCCAGTAGCCGGAAGAGGTAAACCAGGCAAGCGATAGGATAGCGAGGGGAATGACAAACAGTAGGGTTCTGGGTTTAGACATAAAAAAAGGTTAAGCAAAATGGGGATGCTTAACCGGTAAAATTCCACAGGGATAATTTGAGGACGATCGTTAAAGCTTTCTGAAAAGCTGGTCAGGGTCCGGATATTTCTGTCCCGCAGCAACCAGCCATAAATACAGGGCACAAACCACAACTCACTTATTTTTCATGTCATTTCTTTTTTGATGTTTTATTGCCGAACGTCCATCCGGCAAAAACCTGGAAGAGGTTATTCTTTACATCTACTTTGGGAATAAAGGACGGTGGTGTTCCCGAGCCTGAGTAAGTAGTATAATCTTTATAAAGACTATTCATGCTTATATTGATCCTGGCTCCAATGAGCAGACCTTTTACAGGATGTATCTCGATGCCGCCACCGAATCCATAATCGAAACGGTTGTAATAGCTCATGACTTTATCGAAACTGGCATTACCGGTGCTCATGCTATTACTGCTATCTACCTTTGCATTGAGCAGGAAGGCCATCTGCCCGCCCAGTTGAATCTGGAAATATTTGGTGATATTGATCGCCATGTACTGGGGCAGCACTATATAATCGAGGTTAACACTCCCGGTATTTGAGCCTGATTTGTAATCATAGCCCTGCCGCGAAAACAACAACTCTGTTTTTGAGCCGATGACCTTAGTCGTAGGAGTGCCAAAGAAGATCCCGGCATGAAAACCACTGCGACTGCTGCTATTGATGGATGAGGCATTAGTCACATTGGCAAAATTGATCCCCGCTTTCAAACCAATTTGTGCAAAAAGACAGGAAGGCGCAGCAAAAAGCAGCGATGCTATTATTTTTTTCATACCAGCTGGTTTTAAAGTTTAAATATCTTTTTTCACAGGTACGGTCAGGCTTTAAACTATTGTCCCGGTAGGGCCGTCATTATAAACATATTGCATTTCCAGGCGACTAACAATACCACAAAAGTTGGCTTTAGTCGTTAATCTTTCAAAAATCCTTTTTCCAGTTTAGTGTCTTTTCCGATCAGTTGGAGAGTATACCAGCCCTTCGTTAATCCTTCAAGATTCAACTCGGCCGTTGAGGAAGTAGCATTCTTTTGGAGAACTACCTGCCCGGTAGAATTAATTATGCGGATCAATGTGAAGTTGCCATCTTGCGGCCAACGGACATGCAGGCGATCGGATGCAGGATTTGGGAATACCGTTAATTTCCCGGCTTTTCCAAAATCTGCCGAGACGATTTTAGAATACGCAAACAATCCATCGATATCAATTTGTTTTAACCTGTAATAATTAATGCCATCCAGGGGCTGATGATCTGTGAAGGAATAACTGGTTACCATTGATGTATTGCCGCTTGCTGCCACGGTGCCAATCAAATGAAATGAATTGCCGTCTGCGGATCTTTCTATTTCAAAACGGTCACTTTTTTGTTCCTGTGCTGTCTTCCAGGCAAGCAATACAGTTTGTTCTTTTTTATCAGCTTTGAAAAAAACCAGGTCAACCGGCAAAACAAAATTGCCATTCAGATCCAATAATGTAGAAACACCCTGTCCTTCTGCCTGGTCATCAAAAGCATGAAGTATTGTATAACCTGAGCCATCCAGGTTCATCCTGAAAATGGTCCCGCCATATACTCCCAGTCCAATGGCTGAGCCGGTTGATCCATATAATAACAAATCACTTGCCTGGATAATCCCGGTATTAGGATAAGCCCCGTCGGCCGTGGATGAAAAACTTTTCAGCACTGTGTAGTTGCTTCCTGAGGTATCAATTCTGAACACGGTTCCAAAACCATCGGTTCCTCCGCTCGATGTGGTACCATACAGTTTTGCGTTGCTCGCCAGGTACAGCGGCGCATATGGCGTAGCGCCGTCTGTGGCACCCTGGAACACATGCATCTCCTGGTACCCGGTGCCGTCCTTGCGAATGCGGAATACCCCGCCCTTGCCTTCCACGCCTCCATAAAAGCAAGTGCCGTACAGATAGTTTCCGAATTGCACCAGTCCCGCAGAGGGATAGCGGATATCTGGCGAGGTAAAGATCTTAAGCAGGGTAAAATTGCTGCCGTCTTTGTTTATTTTAAATATAGAGCCTCCATCTGCACTATAAAATGCCGTGCCATACAGAACACCGCTATTATCTTCTACAAGTCCGCCTAC
>DASSFT010000385.1:0-10414 GCA_035694045.1 Chitinophagaceae bacterium | reverse complement strand
GGAGGAGGGGGCGGTGGGGCCGTGTTTTCCAGCACGCGAACTATCGGCGTCACAATTCCATTACTGTTTGTTTTGGTATAGACAACATAAGGTTTTGTTCCGGCTCGAACCGAATGAGAAAGATTACCGGCAGGTTCATCTATGCCAAGTACCACATCAAAATTTTTCACCTCTGTCCAGGCTGTTGCTCCAGCCAGTTGTTTAAACACACGCGCAACACTCCTCCCGGATCCATTGGTGATAATATCAGTAAATGAAGCATACAGGTTTCCGGATGGATCCGTGGTAAGGCTGTTGTTGGCAATATCTCGACTGGAAATGATTGCATTCAAACTCCAGGTGCCTGCAGACTTATTGTAAACGATCACTGTATTTCGATTCGAATTACTGGCATTGAAATAAGAGACGACCGGGTTTCCGCTGCTGTTAAATACAATATTGGTATGACGTATAGCTGTTGTAGCGCCCGAAGTTGCCGAGCCACCAGGGACCGGGCTTGGCACTACTATCTGTTGCCAGCTATTGTTTTCATATTTATATACGATCATATTTCCGGTGGTGGCTGTGGCCGTTGCATGGTTGATATACACTACATAGGGAATATCATTCTGGTCAATGGCAATGCTAACTCCAATGGCGCGTTGAGTTGCGATCATTCCACCACCAACCGTTTCCCAGGATGTGCCATTGAAACGCTTTACAAAAGGATTCAGGGCAGCACCTTCCCCGTAAATGACGTAAGGGGTATTATCTGACGAAAACGCAAGTGCATTTCGTGGCGTTGATGCAAATTGCCCAATGGTATTCGTAACCGTTTCTGCAGATATGTATAGGTTGGCCGGATCATTATTGAGCGGTTGCCATAATTGTGTAAGCTCATTGAGCGTCTTGATGGCAAGTTTGTTTCCGTTAGCTGCATCCACGTAGGTAACATACAATTTGCCGTTGTCATCGATGTATATTCTTGTGTGTGTAACTGTAGCCTGGGAGACGTCGTCACCAACTGCCACCCAATTTTCCCCATCAAATTTTTTAACCCTGGCAACACCTGATTCAGTATACACAACATACGGAACGGTAATCGCTCCGTCCAATGCAGTAACGATATGTGTAAAGCTGGATGTTTCCGAAGCTATCTGTTGTTCGGTCGCGATAGGCACCCATTGTTGGGCGCCGGAATAAAATGGTAACAATAGAAAAGACAGGGGTATGATCACCCATGAGCGGCGTAAATCTGTTTTCATATACAAGCGTTTCGTGAAGATTGGTAAATCGTGGAACTTAGTTCAAGTCTACAGCTTTCTGGTTGTCTAAGTCTCCTGTAGCGTCCTGCTTAGAAGGAGTTTTGAGAGGTAAAAGAAAGAATACCGAATAAATCTGAGGTCTAAAATGATAGCTTGATCGTTAGGGGAATTGTATAGCTTACAGGCTAGATACTACGTATTAATAGAGGTATTCTTTAAGTTAATGATACTCAGATACTTTTACTAGGGCTTGTGTGAATTATATTTTGAATTCACGTTCTTTTTATGCCAATTTTCGAATCTCTGAATTGTACCGTCCATTAATGCTTTCGGACTATCAACAGGCAAACTCAAATGCTCTCGCAAGATTCTAGCCTGATCGCTTAAAAATCTAGGGTATAGTTGATATTTTAAAATTAATGCAAACCCACCTGCGCTTCTCAATTCTTCAATCCAAATGGCGGGTAGCATCCTATTAACGAAAACGGGCTTTACCCTCAAATGATGACATATCTTAATCTTAATATCAAACTCGTCCTTGTCAATATAAGACAGCTTGTTTTTTATTTCAACACCATATCCTATGTTGTCTTTTTCCATGATAATATCTAAGTCGTGATCACTATCCGTCCATGAGCGACCACCATATTCTTTTATTTCCAATCCCTTAATTATGTAACCGAATTTCGCAAATCCCTTTATAACTAGATTTTCTCCATGATCTCCCAAGGCCACACTATTTGACGATTCGGAGTACTTATTTACTATGTCTACCAGGTAACTTGCTTCCCTTTTATAATATCGAAAACTAGGGTGCCAGTAAAGAGTTATGGTCGTCCCGAGCTTTAGAGGTCGTTTCTCAAACCTTATCTTTCTTTCTGCAGCAAGTCTTCGCAATACTCTGTTGGTAATCCAATGAAAATAATTGTCTTCAAAAATTACTTCAACCTGCCTACTGTAAAAAACCTTCTCTTTATTGGCTTCAAAGAAATCAATTATCTTTTCCCTTGCACGAATTTCAACAGGATCTGTGACATGCATCTCACCCATTGGTATTATGTCATCTAATTCATCCACTCTTTTTATATTACCAGAACTTTAATTTTCAATTTACGAATCTTTATGATGTAAGAAACAAGCTGCTTTATAACTCTACTTTTAAAAAATATAGTAATTGGCGGTTCAGAAATAGAAAATGATCTGAAAAATTAAGTGGATAAACCCACCAAATCAAATTGCAAAGCGTTTTACTACCTTGTTGATAGCCCGAAAGTTATTTGAGAATCCGATAATTAGAAAAATGGTTAGTTTAGCTTAATTCAAACATGGACATTTATACAATGACAGATAACAAAAACTTTTTGGTAAGGAATAAAGCGACTATCATCTATAGTGTCAGTTTGGCCTTTCTGCTGTTTCTTCTCAAATGGTTAGAACTTCGTTTCATAATATTTGACCATTCTTTTGAAATCTACATCGGGTTCATTGCAGTCATTTTTACAGCGTTAGGTATATGGTTGGCCTTAAAACTTTCGAAACCAAAAATTCAAACCGTAGTGGTAGAAAAAGAGGTGTATGTAACCAGAAATGAGGATTTTGTCCTGGATACATCCCTTATCTCCCAACTTGAGCTAAGCAAACGGGAGTTGGAAATATTGGGTTTATTGGCCCAAGGGTATAGCAACCAGGAAATTGCCGCAAAATTGTTCGTTTCATTAAGTACCGTCAAAACACATATTCAAAATCTTTTTGAAAAGTTAGAGGTGAAGAGGAGAATACAGGCAGTTGAAAAGGCCAGAAGTTTAAATCTCATCCCCTGACACTTCGTTAAACTCGGTGTTTCGATAAACTCAAGGTAGGGCCTCATAATTTAGTATGAAAATATGCAGTACAACAGAAAAATAGCCGAAAGTATGACCGGAAATAGCTGTACAGCAGCCATATTTGCACGGCGTCCGCCGTCCGCGTGTCGCCGAAGCTTTAGCGGAGGCACAAGCTTTACCGTCTTCGCCTTCGGCTATGACGGCCAAGAGCGCAGGTGGGCCAACAAGAATCCATTCGTCATCAGCCCCTGGGCTCCAAAAAATAATATCCGTGTATCCGTGGCAATAATTATATCCGTGTATCCGTGGCAATAAACTATATCCGTGCATCCGTGGCAATAAACTATATCCGTGCATCCGTGGCATTCTTACCAATACCACTGTGGCGCACAAAAAATAAAAAAATGAAAAAGAACATCACCATCTACGGGCTTATCGCAGGAATTGTCGTTTCCATCTTAATGCTGTCTATTGTCAACTACGTAAGCCATTGTGAAGGCAGCGTTGATTATGACACAAGCCTGCTGGTCGGGTATGCTTCCATGCTCATCGCCCTTTCACTGGTGTTTGTTGGTATTCGCAATTACAGGAATAAGTACAATCAAGGGGTTATCAGTTTTGGAAAAGCATTTAAAATAGGGCTTTTGATCGTTTTAATTGCTTCGACCATTTATGCTGTGGCCTGGGTGATTGACTCCTATTTTTTCATACCTGATTTTGCAGAAAAATATTCAGCACACGAACTCGACAAACTGAAAGCAAGCGGGGCAAGCCAGGCAGAAATAGATAAGCAAACAAAGGAAATGGCAGAATTTGTCAGGAATTATAAAAATCCATTGTTTAATGCCATGATGGCTTACGCGGAAATTTTGCCTGTCGGGTTGATTGTAACGTTTATCAGTTCATTAATTTTAAGAACAAAAAAAAGTAAAAAATCAAACTAATTTCCATCGATAAAAAAACAACAAAATGAATATCCTAACTATAATTCTGCTTGTTGTCGCAGCCATCATTGTCTTGCTGTTGGTCATTGCGCTTTTCATGAAGAAGGAACATTATGTCAAGCGCGAAATCATCATCAATGCCCCTCAGCAAAAAGTATTTGACTTTCTAAAGCTGCTCAAAAACCAGGAGCAATTCAACAAATGGGCAAAGACTGACAGTAACAGGAAGGAAGAAACCAGGGGAACCGACGGGACCGTTGGATTTATTTATTCGTGGAGTGGAAATAAAAGTGCCGGGATGGGAGAAAAGGAAATCATAAGCATTGTTGAAGGGAAAAAAATTGAAACAGAGATCCGCTTTGTAAAACCCATCCGGACCTCTGCCCGTGTAATTATGGAGACAGAATCTGTATCCGCTGATCAGACCAAAGTGAGCCTGAGCAATGCGGGTACCTTGAAATATCCTTTGAACATAATGATACCCATGGTAGAAAAAAATTTTCCAAAAGATATGGATACTAGTTTGTCAACTTTGAAAAACATTCTCGAAAAACAATAAAAATGGAAGAGCAAAAAAATATAGCAGACAACACACCAAGGGTGACAGGCATTGGCGGCATTTTCTTTTTTTCAGACAATGTAAAGGAAATGAAAGAATGGTATGCCAAAAACTTAGGGCTCGAAATCAATGATTGGGGTTCCTGCAGTTTTGAATTTAGAAATGTAAACAAGCCCGAGGAAATCGGCTCTCTTCAATGGACTCCTTTTAAAAGGGGAAGTGATTATTTCGCACCCTCCAAAAAGGAATTCATGATCAACTACCGGGTTCAGAATATTGAGGGACTGGTAGACAAACTCAAAGAAAACGGGGTAACTATACTTGACAGCATTGCGAGTTATGATTTTGGAAAGTTTGTGCATGTTATGGATGCTGAAGGGAATAAGATTGAGTTGTGGGAGCCTAAGGAGTAACTGCAGGACAGCCATACGCATTAATGGCAGCAAAGTTGGTTGCAACTTTTATCTGCAGATAACTACTCCTGCTGCTGGAACCCGACGCTCATTTCATTCGGTCGGGATCTGCGATCGGCTAAATGTAAAAGCCAACATTAAGCTGGCTTTAGTAGCTCCTGCTGCTTGTCCCGATGGCCATCGGGATAAACCAGCGACCCTCTGATTAATCCCGCCTAATCGGCGGGACTCTAACCAACTGAGCTTTCAGCATCTTATTAATAATAAAAAAAGCCAGCGTTCTGCTGGCTCTAGGGAGCTCCTGCTGCTGGACTTGAACCAGCGACCCTCTGATTAACAGTCAGATGCTCTAACCAACTGAGCTAAGCAGGACTGCGACCGCCGAAGCTTCAGCGAAGGCGGTCAATTTGGGGCAGCAAAAATAGGGATTTTGGCCTTCAAACAAACCCGGTAAACCAGTTTTAGCGGAAAAAATTGAAAAAGCCGGAACCGCTTTCTTCAGCTAGAAAAACCCCCTCTTCCCTGATCTCAACAGGCCAGTGTTTTAAATAATAACCCTCGCCGGTTACATTACGGCCATTCTTTATATCATATTTATAGCGATGGAGAGGACAAACAATATTTCCCAGGGCGTCAATATAACCGTCGGCCAGGATACCTCCCGCATGGGGGCATTTGTAAGTAAATGCAAAGACCTCCTCTTTGAATTTTGCAATACAGACCTTTCTGCCGTTCATTTCGGCAACGGCAATATTGTTGTCGGAGAAATCCAGCTCGTTGAGGTGGTCAGCGATTTTGTGCCAGGTCATGGAAGTCAAAACGTGAAAAGTGAAACTCAATACAAAAATTGAGTCTTATAAGGATACCTTAGTTTATACATCAATCTTACTTTTTCAAGTATTGTAGAACGAAGCGTATCGATATTCCTTCGTTCAATGGCTGAAACAAAAACAGCATTGCCGTTGGTCTCTATTTGCCAGCGCTCTTTCAGGTCTTCGAGTATCTGTTCCTTTGCGCCCGGATCGAGCCATTCATCAAATGTGGTTTTTTCATAGAGGTCCATTTTATTGAACACGGTAAGTATTGGCTTTTCGGAAGAATTCAACTCATGTAATGTCTTATTGACAACGGCTATCTGCTCTTCATAGCCGGTATGCGAAATATCCACTACGTGCAATAGTATATCGGCTTCACGTACTTCATCCAGTGTACTTTTAAAACTTTCAACAAGATGATGCGGCAGCTTGCGGATAAATCCTACGGTATCGCTTAAAAGAAACGGAGTGTTTTCAAAAACGACTTTGCTGGTAGTTGTATCCAGTGTTGCGAATAATTTATTTTCAGCAAACACATCTCTTTTGCTCAGCAGGTTCATGATGGTTGACTTCCCTACATTGGTATAACCTACAAGCGCCACGCGGATGAACTCTCCCCGGTCCTTTCGCTGTGTATAAGCCTGCTTGTCAATTTCGGCCAGCCTTCTTCTTAACAAAGAGATCTTGTCACGAACGATACGACGGTCGGTTTCGATTTCGCTTTCACCGGGACCCCTGGTGCCGATACCACCACCCAATCTTTCAAGGTGTTTCCACATGCCTCTCAACCGTGGAAGGATATATTGATATTGCGCCAGCTCAACCTGGGCCTTGGCCTGCGCAGTCTTCGCCCTTCGGGCAAATATGTCGAGAATGAGATCGGAACGATCAATGGTCTTGGCATCCAGCACTTTTTCAATATTATTTATTTGCGCTCCGCTAAGCTCATCGTCAAAGATGACGACCCTGATATCTTTTCCCTGGATATAATCCCTGATCTCCTCTAATTTTCCTTTTCCTACAAAAGTCTTGCTGTTGGGATGTTCCATTTTTTGAGTGAACCGTTTTACGGCGATGGCGCCGGCCGTCTCAGCCAAAAACGCCAGTTCATCCAGGTATTCCAACACCTGTTGTTCGGTCTGGTCCTTTTGTATCAATGCCACCAGCACAGCTCTCTCTTCTTTACCTATACTATTCTTTTTATCAATCATTATGCTCTTTTAAGAAAACGCAAAATTAAATAATAACGGGAGAGTGAGTAGCGACATTTTGGTTTCTCGCGGCGGCACTAGGAAAGAAGATTGGTCCGAAGGACTCCGGACTCCTTCGGAGCGGGACGATTCGCCACGGATTCACGGAAAAAAAATGCAGTCATCCGTGTATCCAAAAGAAAGAGCGAAGAAAGAGTGCGAAGAGCGGTGTTTTCTATGATTTTTCTCCCTCGCTCCCGCTCTGTTACTCGCTCTCCTCGTGGCCTGAGACTTATTTTCAAATCCGATAGCTATCGGATGAGATCACCTGAAAAAACAAAAGCGATTCATGATTGAATCGCCTTGCCGATATCTTGAGACGAGCTTATAAACCACTTAAGGTAAGCCCGATCGAATAAGGTCTTATCACAGCAGCAACGCCATCTTTGAACAAGGGTGTGATCTGGTAAGTACCGTACACGCTGAAATGCCCCCATCCAATCCTGGCCTGGGCTGATAAACGTGTGGTGTTAAAATAGCGCTTGCTGGATTCTTTCATCAGGTAAGAGTTGATCAATCCGCCGCTTTCACTCTGGAGGTCTTTATTACGTGTATGAGCGTTGATCAGGGCACCCACTTTTATACCCAATGCAAATTTGAAGCTCTGGTCGCTGTTCATTGGATTGGAGGTATAACGGAATTCAATCGGCGCCTCGACATAGGCCGTTGCCAATTTGGTCCGTTTAAAGTGAGAAGTATCTACCTGGTTGATAAACTGCAGGGTCTTGCTGTTCTCTTTAATGCCAACGTAAGTTTTGTCGAATTTTATATGATCCGATCCAATACCTGCGCCGATCCCAATACTAAATTTCGGGCTGGTTTTGATGGGAAAATCAAACATGAAATAGGCATTGAAACTATGGGAAAAGCCTCCCTGGCTGACAGTATCGGGAACGCCATTCCAGCCAGTATAACCAAACTGCACCAGTACATGGTCATTAACACGGCCGGTAAGATTGATGGGCTTCTTTTTTTTAGGAGTTTCAGGTGTTTCCTGTGCGAATAATGAACCGATGACGAGGCAGGAAACGAAAAGCAGAAATAATTTCTTCATAATTAGTAAGTGATGGACAAATGTATTTTCATCCCGGTTAAGAAAAGGTTAAAGAACCATAATTAAAACAACCAGTAATGAATGAAAAAGCGGAACAAATATTCCGCCGGTTGAATTATCGTGGATCCTCCCGCCTACGGGCGGGATGCTCTAGCCATTTGAGCTAAGGATTCAAAAAATAGTTCAAGTTTCAAATTATCTGTGGATCCTGCTGGGATCGAACCAGCGACCCTCTGATTATGAGTCAGATGCTCTAACCGTCTGAGCTAAGGATCCTGACTATTTAAAGTCAATTTTATTATGTCAAAGTCTACTATCTGTAGACATCTAATTTATTTTTTTGTCCCAGTGACCGCCCCGACTTTAGTTCGGATGCTCTATCCCGCCATACGGCGGGACCTTGTTTTTCTAACACTCCTTCGTCGTGTTGAAAAACTACGGCCGTCTGAGCTAAGGATCCTATTCCGGTCACGACCGGAATATCGAGGCGCAAAAATAGAGAATTATAAATAAGAAAGGCCTATTTGATCTCTTCAAAATCTATATAGTCTTTATTGGAAGCCCTGGGGTCGGGATCCCGGGGAGTTGGCTGGCTAAACCCTTGTTGGTTTACCCGTTCTTCCTGCATTTGGTCATGCATTTCCCTGAACTTTCTCTTCATTTGTTTTGTAGTCCTGTAGATCGGAATGACAAAACGGAAGATAAAATTGAATAGCAACCAGCCAAGAAACAGAAATAATAAAAAGCGTAACATTTTACAAAACTACAATTGGTTAGACAAAAAGCATCGTTAAAGGCATAACAGGCAGGCGAGATTTAGGTTTGAAGGATACAGCAGTTTTCGGTTAGTGGGCGGAAGTTGCCGGTAGGAGGCTAAGGGGCCACAGAGAACCGCTGAGAATACGCAGAGGACCACGGAGAAAAACTTTTGGTCCTTTTGACCATCGAGCCTTCCTACCGCAAGATTCGCCGAGAAGTTACAGAGGGCAACGAAGGAAACTCTGTGGCTCTCTGCTGGAGCCTTTCTTTTATCCAGACGACCTTTTAATTTTCCGAAGATGACCACCCAGCTCTAGTAAAGAAAACCTCTGTGGCTCTCTGTGGCCATTTTGATCCTACAGACACGGATCTTACCGAGTCGCTCCGAATTTGGAGCGTATATCCTTTTTCCCGTACTTTTGCACCGGAACAAGCTGATAGAAGGGAACGAGACCGTTCCCTTCTTCTTTTATCTCATATGAACATGGAGGGTCAAATAGCCGGGCTGGAAAAGAAGGTGGCATCGCTGATACAGGATGAACAGGGTGTGTTCCTGGTAGATATCCGCATTAAACCTACCAACAATGTAAAGATCTTCCTTGACGCCGATAATGGGGTAAGTATTGATAAGCTGGTTCAGTATAACCGCCGCCTTTATAAAGACCTTGAAGAGAGTGGTTTTTTTCCGGGCGGAGATTTTTCGCTGGAAGTTTCTTCACCCGGTCTCGATGAGCCGCTCAAACTTCACCGCCAGTACGTAAAAAACACGGGACGGAATGTAGAAGTGACAAGAAAGGATGGGATCAAAAACGAAGGAAAATTAATCAGTGTGACAGACGATGAGATCATACTGGAAGAAGAGAAAGGGAAGGGTAAGAAAAAGGAAGTGGTAAGACATACAATATCATTTGATAATATTAAAACAACAACAATTCAAATTAAATTTTAACCGCTGGTTCAAACCAGCAACCGAATTTCAAATCTTGTTTTATGGCAAGTATCAATCTTATAGAAGCATTCCAGGAATTCAAGGATGCCGAAAATATCGACCGTCCTACTATGATGAAAGTGGTAGAAGATGTGTTCAAGACCCTGCTGCGCAAAAAATTTGGCAGCGACGAAAATTTTGACGTCATCGTAAACGCCGAAAAAGGTGACCTGGAAATAATCCGCCGCCGGATGATCGTGGAAGACGGGCAAGTGGAAGATCCACTGGCGCAGGTAGCTTATTCCGATGCGGTAAAGATTGAACCCGATTTTGAAGTAGGCGAAGAATTGTACCAGGAAATCGATCTGTATGATTTTGGCCGCAGGGCCATTCTTGCAGCCAAGCAGACCCTGGCCAGCCGTATCAGCGATTTGAAGAAAAATGTACTCGCAAAAAAATATGGCGACAGGACCGGGGAAATCATTAGCGCAGAAGTATACCAGGTTTGGAAAAAAGAGATCCTCCTGCTTGACGAGGAAGGCAATGAGCTGATCCTTCCCAAAAGCGAACAGATTCCACAGGACTATTTTAAGAAAGGAGAAAATATCCGGGCCGTGGTCAAGAA
>DASSFT010000384.1:0-4366 GCA_035694045.1 Chitinophagaceae bacterium | reverse complement strand
CGACCCGCTTATAGTTTCTTCTATAAAAGCGGAAGGAACAGCTATCACCAATGTATCCGAGGCTTCTATTACTTTTTCCAAATCGTTGGAAAGATTAAGTAGCGAGGGACTAAAATAAACTGAACTCAGGTAGTGAGGATTGTGATGGCGTTCCCGGATATGGGTGATTGTCGCTTCATTTCGTATCCACCAGTTAATCGCATGATTTTTATCTGTCAGGATCTTTGCCAGGGCTGTTGCCCAACTACCGCTACCGATAATACCGAACTGCATACCGTTGATTAGACTGATTGACCGTAATAAAATGATTATAAAGGTAGCAAACGATTAACAGATAGCCGCTGGATGCTGGATACTGGGTACTAGATACCAGATACTGGATGCTGACATTTAGAAACGGGCTACCAGAATCTAGCATCCGCCATCCAGTATCTCGCTCCATCGGAACGCTTATTTCTTAAATAACTCCTCCTTCGGCACCACCTTCACCTTCATCCCATCCTTCAATTTCTCGCTGATCGCGTTGTAAGGACCGGTGATCACCTCATCCCCTTCCTTCAATCCCCCCAATATCTCTATATTATTTATATCCTGTATACCCGTTTTCACGATCCCCTTTTTTACACTTCCGTCTTTTTGTAAAATAAAGACTACCACTTCCAGTTCATCACTGGCAATAACCGGGTCATTAGCCATCGGGTTGTCTTCCGGTTTCTTTTCCTGGTCTTCTTTTTTCTTATCAGCCATACTTTTATCACTTCCTTTTACCCTTGCATTGACTGAAGTGATGGGAATAGACAAAACGTTGTCATGCCTGCTCGTCTTGATTTCTGCACTCGCATTCATTCCCGGTCGAAATGGGAACTTTCTTGGCTTGCTAGGGTCCAGCAGATCTCTATACGATTCTATATTCAGGCGTATTCTCACTTCATAATTTGTGACATCAGTAGAAGTAGCTGCGCCCGATGCCGTTTTTGTGCTGTTGGCGATTTTGGTAACGACCCCTTTAAATTTCCTGTTATTATAAGCATCTACCTCGATATCGGCTGAGTCACCGTAATTTACTTTTACAATATCATTCTCTCCCACGTCTACCCGCACTTCCAAAACGCTCATATCGGCTACGGTCATCATTTCGGTACCCACATTAAAACTGTTGCCTGCCACCCGTTCTCCTTTCTTTACTTTGAGAGAGGATATCACGCCATTCATCGGCGCCACCAACACGGTCCTGGTAAGGTCTTTATTTGCCTTGGTAAGGCCTGTTTGTGTAGTTTGCACTTCCGCCCGCAAGCTCTTGATGTTTTCTTTGGCCGCGTTGTAGTTGGCCTGGGCTGAACGATACGTAGTCTCATACTGTTCAAGCTCTGCTTTGGAAATCACCTTTTGATCAAAAAGCGATTTATTACGGTCGTAAGTCTGTTTGGCCTGGTCGAGTGAAGCTTGCAATGCTTCGAGCGCGGCATTGCTGTTGGCTACTGTTGCCTGTGAGCGGCTGACCTGTGACGCTGCCTCGTCTCGCTGCAAGGCATAAATATCGGCAAACACCCTGGCCAGCACTGTTCCTTTTCTTACACTATCCCCTTCTTCAACATTCAATTCAGTGATCTCACCTGAAATATCAGGACTTATTTTTATTTCTACTTCGGGGTAAATGCTGCCGCTTGCTGAAACCGTCTCAACAATTGTTCGCCTGGTTGCTTTTTCTACGGACACCTTGGTGCCTTTGTCTTTGCCGCCAAACAGACTTGCAATCACAAAAATGCCAACCAGGATTCCCAGTATGATCAAGATCCACTTAAGTGTTTTATTCATTGTAACTAGCTATTTTGGTTTTATTATCGCCGTTTCTGGTCTTATTGCTTACAACTTTAACCCCTGCCCCCTGTAAAACTCCAGCAATTTCATTTTAAAAACATAATCATATTGCGAATACACAAGATCATACTTTGCACGCTGAAGATTATTTTGGCTCGTGATTAGATCATACGTTGACAACAGTCCTATATCATACCTTTTCTGTGCAAAATCCAAAACATTCTGTGTCGTTTGAACCGCTTTTTTATTGGCGTTGAATTTTTCAACCGCGGCTACTGCGTTGGCATAGGCATTATAAATATCCTGCTTTAACTGGATATCTCCCTGTTGCTTGGTAAGTTCATATTGTGTTACAGTCAGTTTCGCCCTTTCCCAGTTGGTTCTGTTAATTAGCCCATTAAACAATGGCACATTCAAACTGATCCCGACCGTTTGTCCAAAATTATTTCTCAATTGCTTGCCAAAAGGAGCCGGGGGACCCATACCGATCTTTGGACCACTGGTGGGTGCAAATACGTGATAATCTACGCCTCCAACGGTAACCAGGGCGCTTGTGGACTGCAAAGGTCCTGGCGAATAAATCGGAAACCCTAAGTCTACATAGTTAGAACCGATGCTTCCGCTTGCAGTAATCGTCGGGAACATTCTTCCCCTGGCAGCACTCACCGATTTTTTGGCCGCCTGCAAACGGAGGTCATTTACTTTTTGTTGTGATAAATTGGCCAGCGCCAGCATATACACTGCCTCGGGTTGCAAATCAGCCAATGGTATAATCGGTATCATTTCAACCGGGGGAGTTTCGACATCGAAAGCTGTTGCAGCATCAAGTGTAAGTAATGCCTTCATCAATAAAAGAGATTGCGTTACCGTTGTCTCCACTGCAATCAGCGTCGCACTATCTGTTGCCAATTGCGCTTCCAGTTGGGCGGCATTTATTTCGGGGAGCTTACCGGCATTTACCTGTTTTCTTGTGTTTTCCAGTTGTGATTTTGACAGATTAACCTGGTTGCGGGCAATATTTACCTGCTCTTTTGCAAGCAAAATTTGCAGGTAAGCGTTCGCCACATTCAATGCGATATCATCTTTGACTTTATTGGTTTGCTGGTTATCCGCTTGCAGTGTCAACTGGTTTGCCTTAATTGTATTTCGCTGGGAAAACCAATTAAATAACGTAACACCACTTTGAAGTCCCATACCTGCACTGAAGTAATCATTATTCTCTAATACACCAGTAGTAGGATTTTCTGTCAGACCCCAACGGTACTGAGCATCCAGACCAACCCCAAGGGTTGGAATTTGAGAAGCCTTACTTTCTTTTAAAGTCAAGGCAGAAAACCTGGCCTGCAAGTCGGTCTGTCTTACGGTAATATTATGTTCAAGCGCGTAGGTAACACATTTTTGCAAACCCCATTTCTCCTGTCCAAAAGATTCATTGAAGGCCAACAATACCAGGAAAAGTATTACAATTCGCATTTTCATGTGACAAAAATAAATGAATTCGAATGCGATGCTAATGATTTTTGATAAATGCCGGTTAATTTTTTCGGCATCTTACTCTCAGTCACCCGCAAACTCCCGGCTATTTTTTCTTCAGCAGAACTTTTGAATTGGTCCAATCACTTGCCGCGTCAATAAACTCAATTAGTTTGTCCCAGTTAGCAATTGACTCGAAAGAATGGTTATATGCCTTTTTAATATTGATCGTTAAGGTATGCCCGTCAAATGCCGCCTCCACGATAAATACACCGGAACTATTCCTGACACTTCTATTCAATTCCTTTATTCCCTCCACGGTATAGCCTTCGGGCACCTTCAACTGGATTTGCGATTCGATACTTCGGGCGAATGGCATGTATATATCTACTTTTCGTTTTCGCAATGCTGGAGTTGATTTAATGGTCGAGCCCTCCAACTTGCCAATATCAATGATAAGGTTGCTACCGGCTTTCTTTACCAAACCCTCCAGGCTGAATTTCGAGCTGTATATAAAATCAGGGTTATTGTGGCGTACGCCAAGATTCTCGATCCTGTAATCCGAAAGATTGTTAACCGGTTGCTCAAACCAGTCTTTTACCTCGGCAACAAATGATTCTTTTTGCTTCCCGCGTTCTTTGTCAAAAGCAGCCTGCAATTCTGTCGCATATGTTTTTTTGCTGCCCCTCTTTTCCTGCAACTCTTCTGTTATTGTTTTATTCTCTCCAAATAGCCTGCGCTCCGCGTTGCAATAGTCTTCAAACAGGACCAGCTTTTCCTGCACTTCTTTTTTATAATGCCCTTTCAAGACTGTACGTCGTGCAACCACGAGATCGGTGTTATTAGCAGCCAGGCTCAATTGAATCGATTCGCTATGGAGGTTATCCGCAGCAGGTGAGGCCGGTAAATCCACCGAACTATGAGTTACAAAATTTGTCCCGTCATTTGGATCAAAACTCATCGCTCCTTTAGCATTCTCATACTCGTAGGGAAGATAAAAAGCAGGTGAAAAGATACTGTTGACACCAAAAAACTTTCTTTTTCCTCCTCCCATCATGAGCAACCAGTCAATATC
>DASSFT010000383.1:0-2389 GCA_035694045.1 Chitinophagaceae bacterium | reverse complement strand
TAACAAATAGTAAAATGAAGAAAGCGAGTGGAATGAGTATGACAAGAAGCATCAAACCATCCATACAAATTGGTTTTGGTGAAGAATACACAAGATCGACACGGTTACAAAAATCGAATGTCAACCTTCGCCCAACTCAGAATTTCAACTTTAAATATACCGGACAATGATCAGAATGTTTCACATCAGGAAAGATCTCCGCATCAGCAAGTGATGATTTTAAGTTTTCAGTAACATTAATATAGTCAATTCTCCATCCTTTGTTTTGCAAACGAACGGTAGGAAATCGCTGGCTCCACCAACTATATCGATGAGGCTCAGGATGAAATTTCCGGAAAGTGTCTACCCAGTGATGTTTGAAAAATTTATCCATCCAGGCTCTTTCTTCCGGCAAAAAACCGGATGTTTTTTTGTTGCCTTTTGGATCATGGATATCGATTTCTTTATGGGCAATGTTATAGTCGCCGCAAAGAACAAGTTTAGGATATTTCTT
Organism: Chitinophagaceae bacterium; assembly: GCA_035694045.1. Classification (GTDB taxonomy): domain Bacteria; phylum Bacteroidota; class Bacteroidia; order Chitinophagales; family Chitinophagaceae; genus VBAT01. Next base: position 1,896 of record DASSFT010000383.1, on the reverse strand, counting down.
TTTCAGTTCTGTGAGGTAAACAAAGAACTCATCCAGCCATACATATTTAAAATTTTGCCTTATTTCTCCCGTTGTACCGGAAGGAAAGTATGCATTGATGAGCCTGGTATCGCCAAAATCAAGTTGCAATACACGACCCTCGTCATCGCTTACTTTATGCCCGGTGCCATATTGCACATTGTCCGGTTTTATTTTAGTTAATACCGCTACACCGCTGTATCCTTTCTTTTGTGCGCTGAACCAATAGTCTTCATAGCCAAGGCTGCTAAAGGTGGTATGATCTACGTTTTCCTTTACCGCTTTTGTTTCCTGCAGGCAGATAACATCGGCAGGGTCTGTTTTCAGCCAATCTAAGAAGCCTTTGTTGATCGCGGATCGAATGCCATTAACATTGTAACTAATGATGCGCATTGTATTAATGATTAAATTGTCAGGCAATTTACATTTTAGTATGAAAGCAACAACAGGGAAACCAACCCCGATCATTCCGCCAAAGGAACACGTTTACCTTGAAGGCCCCAAGAGCCGGGGATATGAACTTTCGTTTGCCTGGAATGTGTTCTGGCAATTTATAAAAGGATTCCGCACTTTACATTTCGTAGGGCCCTGTATCACTGTATTTGGTTCGGCCAGGTTCAAAGAAGATAACATTTATTACCAACAGGCAAGATCGATGGGTAAACGGATCGCTCAATTGGGCTTTACCACGATGACTGGCGGAGGTCCCGGCATCATGGAAGCGGCGAACCGCGGGGCTTTTGAAGTAGGTGGAATGTCCGTTGGGTGCAATATCCAATTGCCATTTGAACAGAAAGCCAATCCCTATCTCAACCGCTCTATCACATTTGAATATTTTTTTGTACGAAAGGTCATGCTGATAAAATATTCTTATGCATTTATAATCATGCCTGGCGGGTTTGGCACCATGGATGAGTTTTTTGAAACCCTGACACTGGTGCAAACCAAAACGATTACCGGGTTCCCGATTGTACTTTTTGGTAAGTCCTATTATAAGGAATTAATGGAAACCATCACCGATATGGCTAAACAGGGAACCATTGCCGAAGAGGACATGTCGCTGGTATTGCTGACGGATAACGAAGACGAAGCAATAGAGCATATACGCTCCTATATCACTACCAACTATAAAATAAAACCCAGAAAACGTTTGCGGTGGCTATTTGAAAAGCGATAAACGAATTTGTGTATTCTTTTAGACTAACTTTCGCCTCATTCTAAATTCCACGTTATGTTATTCAGAAAATTGCCTGTCATTTTTTGTACGGTTCTTTTTTTTAATACCGTTTATGCCGACCAGTCTGTCATCATCCGTTCCCCGGATGGCAATCTTCGCCTGTCGGTAAATAATAAGAATAACGGTGATTTGGCCTACGAGCTTTCATTCAAAAATAAAACGGTAGTAGCCCCTTCCCTCCTCGGCTTTGCCCTGAAATTACCCGAACTTTCGTTGAACAGGTTTGATATCATTGCTATCGATTCCTCTGCGACTGACGAAACATGGAAACCGGTTTGGGGCGAGCTGAGTTCGATACGCAATCATTACAAACAGTTGGCACTACAGGTAAGGGATCGTTCAGGCTCCGGTATTATGCTGAAAATTGTATTTAGAGTCTTTAACGACGGCATCGGGTTCCGTTACGAGTTTCCCAGGCAGGATAAATTGAATTATTTCGTGATAGCGGATGAATTCTCGCAATTTGCCATGACGGGAGATCATAAGACCTTTTGGATACCTGGTGATTATGATACAAACGAGTTTGCTTACTATACGACACGCATCAGTGGGATCGATGCAACAGGTGGAGGAAAGGCGCAGGAAATTGCCGCCAAAACGTTTTATGATAAGAATGCGGCCCAAACACCCCTGATGATGAA
>DASSFT010000382.1:0-6371 GCA_035694045.1 Chitinophagaceae bacterium | reverse complement strand
AGAACGTCTTGTGATTGTCTTGCCGTTCAGGAGCCAAACCGATGCTCTCTTAGAAGGAATTGAATCCCGGGACAATGAATCTTCTTTTGTTTTGGGACCCGTGTTTCCAGTAAATCCGATAAAACTGGCTCCCTGTTGGGTTTTGTTTCTCCGGCCTTCATCAACAAACGTATATTTTTTCAATAGCGAGGAATCAGGTCTGAAGCGGGTAGCTTTCGCCGAAACCAGTAATGCATTATTTTCTTCGCGGGTGTATACTGTAATGTTTGCAGTCATCCCGGGTTTTAATTTCAGGTCATTGTTAAGAGCTTCTACAATGCTGATGTAGGTGACTACATTTGATGACACAGCAGGCTGCAACCGGATTTCCAGTAACCTTCCATCGAATACATCATCGGGGAATGCATCCACAGTAAATGTCACGCGCTGCCCTTTTTTTACGTTGCCGATATCTGCCTCATCTATGGCTGCTCTCACCTGCATCTGCCTGAGATCTTTTGCAATGCTGAACAATGTAGGCGTATTAAAACTTGAAGCCACTGTTTGACCTTCACTCACATTCCTTGAAAGCACTGTTCCATCTATAGGCGAGTAAATGTTTGCCAATGAAAGGTTCTTTTGCGCCGCCTGCAATTGTGAGTTGGCGCTGGTGAGTCCTGCTTGAGCCACCTTGTACTCGTTTTGTGCGGCTTCCAGTTCTGCTTTACTAATGGCGCCTACCTTATATAATTGTTGCTGACGGTTTACGTTGCTTTGCTGGTATGTCAACTGGCTCCTGGCCTGCTGAATGCCGGCCGCGACCTGTTGTACCTGTGCATTCAGGATCGTTTTATCCAGTTCCGCCAGCAATTGCCCTTTTTTAACTGTTGCATTAAAATCTGCATATACCTTGCTGATCGTTCCTGAAACCTGCGTGCCCACCGCTACGGTGTCTACCGGTTGTACTGTTCCTGTGGCCGTAATTGTGTTGGCGATATATCCATAATGGGGTTGTTCGGTTGCCAGTGTGATCTCAGGTGTTTTTTTATGAAATACCAGGTAAGCTATTACTGCCAGGCCCGTTCCAGCTATTACTGCTATGATAATTTTCTTACGTTTTTTCATTGTCCATTTTTATAATGTTACCGGTATTCCCATGTAGAATTCATAGATCTTGAAATTCATCACTGCGTTATACTTGGCCTGGATATAATTCTGTACTGATTGTATATAGAGATTACGTTGTACGAGCAAGTCAACCGTATTAATAGCTCCCAATCGAAGTTGTTCCAGCGATATATTATAAGCCTCGGTATTTGCCTGCAACTGAACACTGGCAGCTTTGTATTGGCCATGCGCATTCATCAGTGATATATATGCCTGTTCTACCTGCTGGTCCAGGGTCGTTTTGGTTTGCTGCAGCGATAACCTGGCCTGCTGGATCAATATCTTGGATCGTTCAACATTGGTTTTGGTAATACGGTTGTCAAAAATGGGTAACGACAGGGTCGCACCCAGGCGCTGGTAAAAATTATTGCTGAGCTGCTCTGCATATTTCGCGTCCTGGTTATCGGAATAACCGGTCGACAGCGATCCACCCAGGGTAACACTGGGTTTACGACCAGTTTTTGCTTTTTCAAGTTCTACTTCAGCAATGCGCACGAGGATTTGCCCATTATTTATTTCAGGCCTGTTTTCCGCCGCCAAACGTTGGGCCTCTGGTAACGATGGCACCGGTTTTTCTACAATTAATGTATCAGGTTCCACCGGGATAAATTCAGTTGTGGTGGGTAATTGCAATAGCTGTTTCAGGGTAAGAACATTTTGCCTGTACTGGTTTTGCGCGGTGACAAGATTATATTCATCGTTGGCTGCCTGGGCTTGTAACTGCAGGAGGTCTTTCTTTGAAATGGCTCCCGCATCATACTTGGTTTTGCCCTGGTTGTATTGAGCCGCGGTAGTTTTTACTTGTTCCTGTACATAAACAATGGTCTCTTTGGCCAGCAATACATTTAAAAAGGCCTGCGTTATTTGGAGGATAACATCATTTTCGGCAATCTGAATATTCAGGTTAGCCGATTGCAGCTGCAAAGTTTTTGATTCAACGTCTTTATTTATATATCCCCCCCTGTAAACTGTTAGGGATGAATTTACCCCATAGTTCCCCGCGAGATTGGATTGCGTTTGAAAACCACCCACAACAGGATTTGTATTTCGGCTATTGGTAAATGATTGCGTAGCTGTTCCGGAAAGATTTGGGTACCGGGCCGCTTTTGCCAGGTAAAGATCCTGCTGGCTCAAAGCCTGGTCAAGACGAATCGTGTTTACCTGAATATTATGCTGTCTTGCATAAGCAATGGCTGTCGCAAGGTCCCATTGAGCGATAGTTGGCAACAAGGTGTCCTGTGCCTGTACTGTAATTACGCCAATTATGGAAGTTGCTGCTAAAAAAATAATGTTTTTCATATCATTCGTTCATCTTGCAATAAAGCGTAAATATTTCCCCATATGGAAATATGATTTCGCTTCACAGTGTCTTTTAAGCAGCGGGTTGCGAATGTTTATGAGTCAGCAATAGAAAGACAAAAAACATACCACCAGAGACTAATATGATAATAAGATGGGATTAACTTCCCATTAAAGAAAATCCAGCAGTAAATAGTGACAAACAGCATCATAGGTGTTGGCTGTAGGCCGTGACGTCAATACGGTCTGGATAAGTTTTGTAAATACTTGCTAAGAAAAATTACCTGCAACGAAACAGGAGAATATATTCCACAGACATTTTTACGGTCAATCTCCCAAACCGTTCTAGCTGGCATGAAATTTCCGGCTAATTAAAAGCAATCGTTTTATTATATCTCTCAACAAAAATTTACATCATGAAAAAAATGTCAGTATTGCTGTCAGCAATATGTTTTTTTGCATGGTCCTGCAATAATGCCGGAAAAGACAGCGAAACAACTACCGATTCGACCAGCCACACAACCTCGGACGCGGGGAACAATAGTTCTACTCCCGATTCAAATAATAGTAATACAAATTTGCAAACAATAACCGCCGATGCCGTAACAGCTGCATTTTTACCCGAAGCAACAGATGGGGGCATGGCTGAAGTGCAGCAAGGCCAGCTTGCGCAGGAAAAAGGAAACAACCAGGCAGTAAAGGATTTTGGTACCATGATGGTGCACGATCATTCTGCTGTCAACGACAGGTTGAAGGCACTGGCTACACAGAGAAATGTGCAGCTGCCCGACTCCGTCAGTCGCAAGCACAAAAAAATGTTGGATGATCTGAGTAAGAAATCCGGGAAAGAGTTTGACAGGGCTTACATCAATGCGATGGTGAAAGATCACCAGGAAGATATTAAAGAGTTTGAAGAGGCCGCAAATAAAGTGAATGATCTTGAAGTAAAAGCGTTTATCAACAACACGCTTCCTACTTTGCGAACCCACCTTGATTCGGCAAAAGCTATACAGAAGAGAATAAAATAACCCTATACGTGCAGCAGCAACCCGCATCGATTCCTGAAAATTACAAAGGAGCGCAATCAGCTACTACTTACAGTGTAAAAGTTGCGGATAGTGCAGGGGCCGATTGGTTATTTGAAAAAGCAAAGCGGAATTTATTGGATGTAAACAGGTGGCACCAGCTCGCGGGATCTTCAACAGCCCGCTTTAAAGTAATTGATGAAAACAACAGGGAAACAAATGAGCCTGCAAAGGAAGGCAATTACCTGCGGATAAACATACCTGTTGTTCCCAAGACAGGGGCGGGTCATGGTTTTGATTGGGTGCGGGTAGAGAAGATTGAAGAGATCCGGGAAGCAGGGTATCGTTTTATCGGGATGCTCGTGCGACCCTGCCATCCACCTTTTGAAAAGCAGGAAGTAGCCCATTTTTTTTCTCCGCATGCTACAAGTACGTTTTGTGTTGAAAGAAAGGGTAAGAAAATAAAAGCCGCTGTATATGGCCGTAACGAAAATCCTAATACAAGGGTACATACTATTTTGGCAAGGCTCAGGAATATGCTGATAGCACTGGGAGCAATGATAGGATTGAATAAACCGCAGTGGAGAAGCCTGGTGAAGGGATGGTTGAGGCATACCAGTCCTTCTTTTAGCCCACTGAGGACCGCAGAGGAGACGCAGAGGGCCGCCGAGTGATTTTTTGGGGATGAATCTTGCGGGGTCTTTGGGAAGGGGTTGGCAACATTCTTGTTCAACAAAAGATGCTAGATGCTGGATACTAGATACTGGATGGATCCTACATAATAACCAGCATCTAGAATCTAGCATTATTAAAAACCATTAGCTATGAAAGCATATGCAATATTATTCTTCTTCATTTCCTCCATCATCTGTGCCTGCAACAATGCCTCGCAAATCGAGGAAACAAAAGACAGTACTAATGTCCAATCCGTTCCCGACAATACCCGGAACAATGATACAGGTACGATCGGGGATACTTTTTCTTACGACAGGATGCATCAGCAGACCGACAGTCTCAGGGATCATTAAGTTTCTATATCTTGTATGAAATAGCAAAACTGTTTCATGCACTGGACACAGGTCATTGATCCGTTACATAATGTGGGTTTATCAGCCCTATTGGCATTGGTGCCGGTACTTTTCATTTTTTGGGCACTGCTGTTGAAAAGAATGAAGGGTTACAAAGCCAGCCTGATCGCGATCGTTCTTGCCATCGCTATTGCGATCCTGGCATACGGCATGCCGGTAAAACTGGCGCTACTGTCTACAGCTAACGGCGCGATGTACGGGTTGTTCCCGATCAGTTGGGTAGTAATTACCGCCGTGTTTCTTTTTAATATCACAGTCAAAAGCGGGCAGTTTGAAATTATCAAACATTTCATGGCCTCCATTACTCCCGACAGGAGACTGCAGGCGCTGCTGATCGCATTTTCTTTTGGGGCTTTCCTGGAAGGTACAGCCGGGTTCGGGGCACCGGTAGCTATTACGGCCGCGATGCTGGTGGCGCTGGGATTCGATCCCCTCTATGCTTCGGGTATTTGCCTCATAGCGAATACAGCACCCGTTGCTTTTGGGTCTATTGGCATTCCTATCACTGTGGCTTCCCAGGTTACTTCTATTCCTGAGATGGCCATTTCTCAAATGACTGGGAGAACATTGCCGTTGTTATCCCTCGTCCTTCCTTTATATCTTGTGATCATCGTGGCGGGTTTTAAGAAAGCCATAGAGGTATTGCCTGCAATTCTTGTATCAGGTGTTTCTTTTGCAGTGCTCCAGTTTCTTTCTGCCAACCTGCTTGGACCTTCACTACCAGATGTAATCGCCGGTATCGGTTCAATTATCTGCCTTATTCTTTTTTTAAAACGGTGGAAACCCAAAAGTACCTGGAAGTTTGCCCAGGAACCAGCACAAACAATAGATACAACGAACCGTTATTCTTTCGGTCAGCTAACCAGGGCCTGGTCGCCGTTTATCCTGCTGACTATAGTAATCATTGCCTGGGGTCTGGCACCTGTGAAAGCGATTTTAAATTCGGTTGGCCAGCTTCAATTCGAGTTCCCCGGTCTCCATGATGTGATCATCGATAAAAGCGGCAAAGCCATATCGCATATTTATAAGTTCAATTATCTCTCGGCCGCGGGAACAGCTATCCTGATTGCCGCAATCGTGGCTATTCCACTAATCGGTCTGAAATACCGGCAAGGACTCAGGATCTTTATTGATACTCTTAGACAATTGCGATTTGCCATACTTACTATCGCATCGGTGCTGGCATTTGCGTATATCATGAATGATTCAGGCATCACTCTAAGCATCGCCGAAGCACTAACCGCAACAGGATTCCTGTTTCCTTTTTTTGCACCGGTGCTGGGATGGCTGGGAGTTTTTATAACAGGCTCAGATACTTCTTCAAATGCTTTATTTGGAAAACTGCAGGCTTCCACAGCGGGTTCATTGGGTATTGATCCTGTTGTCACGGTCTCCGCTAATGTCTCCGGCGGAGTTGTGGGCAAAATGATATCTCCATCATCGATAGCGGTAGCAGCTACTGCTGGTAACCTGGCAGGAAAAGAGTCAAGCCTGTTCCGGTTTACCGTCAAACATAGTTTTATCATGCTTGCTTTCGTCAGTCTCATCGTCATGGCCCAGGCATATTTGTTTAGTTGGGTCATTCCCCGGTATAACAAAACAGGTACTATCGCTACTTCTGTCCAGGATTCTAACCTGGGGTATTTTTATCTGTTGCTGTTAGCCGGGATAATACTGGCAATCGTTACGATCATTGTATGGACCAACAAGCAAAGGAGAATTCAAACCTAATCGACTTCCCATGCAGATCCTTATAGCTCCAAATGCTTTCAAACACAGCCTCAGCGCAGAGGAAGCTGCCCTGGCGATAGCA
>DASSFT010000381.1:0-3886 GCA_035694045.1 Chitinophagaceae bacterium | reverse complement strand
CGACCACCCGGGAAGCGCTGTATTCTGTCTTGCTTTCATTAAAGAAGAAAAATCTTTTACCCAGGACAGAATAAGGCGCTTGCCCTATCACTTTAATTGAAGCTATTCTGGTCAGCCATTGAAGAATGATCAAGCGCCTCTTTTTCGCCTGACAAGAAAATTTGAGTGCTTTAAACAAGGCAGGCGAAAAATCAGCGCCTTCTTTAGTGGGAGTTGATCTAAGGGAAATTATTCCACACTATTTTAGGGCGCAAACGTTTTAAATGCGTTGCACAATTTTTGTAAGGGTTTTACCTTATATAACCCGCCGCAGTGAACGATTTAAAAGCCCTCAGCACCCCTGACCTTATTGACTTGCTATCTGATCAAACAGCCATTTATTATAAGCTGGTGAAGGCTAATAGAGCCAGCGAACAGCTACACATTTGTAGGGAGTTTATTTTAGAGCTACACCTGGAAATAGAAGCAAGAAAAGCAAATTCAAAAAAAACATCGTTGCAGGCAGATGGCGATAACCTATCAATAATAAACCCTATTCAATGAGAACTATCTTACTAACAGAAACCAGCAATTATGCTGGTTTTTTTATTTTCCCTCGTTTGGTCTAACACGTATATAGTTACCTCTTGACACAAAGAAAAGAAGCAATCCCGCCAACTGGTGGGATTGCTTCTTTTTCCATCAAGGGAAAAAGAAGAGAAAAGTCTCCTGGGAACTTTTAAGCTGATTGATTCTCTTCTGTCCAAACAGCAAAAAAGAAGCAAAATCGTACCTTGTTTTTATAAAACCTAAAAATGGAAAGTGGATGGGATCCTGAAGTGAAAAAATATTTCCGGAAGATCATTAACTCCATCTTTCTCGGGTTGATGTGGCTGATGAGCGGTGTTACTGCAGGCCTCTATTTCGGACTGGCTTACCGGGGCGATGTACCCGTCATTTATAACATCCTCTATTATGTTTTCCTGGCCGGTACCCTGGCGTTGTTGCTGAGATATTTTTATCGCACCTGGAAATAAGTTTTGCGAAGGATCCTAGCTGCTATGATCCGCAATGATTACCCACTGGCCATGTATTTTCCTGAACAATAAGGTAAAATAGCCTTCTACATCTCCAATGGTCCTTTGTAGATGCCATTTGCCAATGACATGAAAATATTCAGGTGAAAGCGGTTTGGCATTGATGATGGTAAAAGCCAGCTTTCCCATGGCCGCCGTGTCTGGATAACCCCTTTTATAATTGCTCAATGTTTTATTCCAACCATACGTGATGCCGCTTTTTCCGATGAACATCAATGAATCGTTTTCCCAATAACCTTTCATGAAGCTGTCAATGTCACCGCGGTTCCAGGCAGCCTGTTGAGTGCTTAGTATTTTTCTTACGGCGGTTTCATCTTTCGATTGGCCAAAACTGCTGGCGGCGATAGACAGGGTTAAAAGAAGCATCAGTGGTTTCATATAAGTGGTTTTCTTTGCGCCATTGTCCCGCAATATGCGGGAAGAAATAAACTTCAAACTTGACCATCACTCTAAAATTATTTCAAGAATAGTATCAGTGATTACAATCGTCTGAATGGGCGTGATTATGTATGCGGCAAGAACGATAGTTGAGTACGTGTGCCGCTATGATGAGTATCACGGCGGGGATTAAAAGCCAGGTCTCAAAAGCGGGCAGTAACAGTTTTAAAACCAGGAGGGCAATACCAGAGGCAAATAAGACCAGGGGTAAAAAGCTGTGATGATGCCTGCGATAGCCATGGTAAAGTGAATAGCTGCCGATGCAAAAAGCCAGCAGGACCATCCCGGATTCAAAAAAAATATTATGAATAATGTTGATCCCAAATAGCGGGAGACTTGTCAGGAACAGGGGTAGCAATGCGCAATGGACGGCACAGGCCAGGGAAGTCGTAATACCCCAGGCATCCCAATTGATTCTTTTTATTCGTTCACGCATGAAGGACAAAAATACAAAAAAGCAACATTGTTGCAAAATAAAAATAGGGCCTTATCTGTTAACTTTGCGGCAAAGAATGGTAATGTCGAAGAAGAACATATTTTACATCGTTTTTTTTGTGGGTCTTGTGATTGTTTTCTATATCACGCTGACGTCGGTGGTGCCGGAAATGGCCAACAGGAAGTCAAAAACGCTGAGCTATGTGCGGCCTTTTTCCTTTAAAACCCAGGATGGCGGTACGCTCACTGAAAAGGATGTGGCGGGTAAGGTGTATGTCGCCGAATACTTTTTTACGACCTGCAAAAGCATTTGCCCGATCATGAATAATCATATGCGGAAAGTCTTTAACGAGTTTAGGAATGAAAAGGATTTTATGATCCTGTCGCATACAAGTGACCCGGACACCGATTCAGTACCGCAGCTGAAAAAATATGCGGATTCAATGGGTGTTTCAGGGTCCAACTGGGTTTTCCTGACGGGCAGAAAGGACAGTCTCTACAATATGGCGCGGGTAAGTTATATCGTTGATGATCCCAATAACAACGTGGTCGACATAAAGGACCAGTTCCTGCATACACAGTGGTGGGCGCTGGTGGACAAAAACGGGAATGTCAGGAAAAAGATCTATGATGGAACAAAAGCTGCCGAGGTCGACGAGATCATAACCGACATAAAAAAACTTCTAAAGGAGTAAACTGTTATTATACCAGCCATGCAGGACACGATAAAAGACATATTAAAACGCAACAACCTGAGTGTTACTGGCAGCCGGGAAAAGATACTAAGTCTTTTCCTGGGTCATGAAGGCGCACTTGCCCATGGCGATATCGAAAAGAGAGCCGGCGAAAAGTTTGACAGGGTCACTGTGTACCGCACGCTGCAGACATTTGTTGAGAAAGGGATCATCCATGCTATTCCTACCGCAGATAACTCGATAAGATATGCCCTGTGTAAAGATCATTGCACAGAGGGTCATCATCACGACCATCATGTTCACTTTGTATGTACGGATTGTGGTAACACGTATTGCCTGGATGATGTGGTAACACCAGAGATCAAACTTCCGAAGGGATATGTTTCATCGCATATCGAGGTGGTGGTGGATGGTGTTTGCAAAACATGTAGCCCTTAAAAAGCAAGCCCTCGTGTGGAAACACGAGGACTTAGGTTAAGGCTCTGATTAGTAGCTATTTTATAATGAGGTTTTGTTTGCTGAATCAAATATAGTAGCTCTCCCGGACATTTAAGCATCAAAACCCTACCACTTTGATGGTATTTTTTAGGGTTTCTTCAGCTTATCGATCTCTTGTTTTACAAAATGCATTAAACCACTGATATAATCCGGTGAAAAATCGAACTTCAACCCCGCAGCCTGGAACAGTTCAGGCAAAGTGCGGGTTCCCCCGAGGTCTAAAGCAGTGATATAATTAGTAAGGGCAGCTGCCGGGTTCTTTTTATATTGTTGCCACATGCCGATAGCACCCAACTGGGCAATGCCATATTCGATGTAGTAAAACGGCACTTCGTATAAATGTAATTGTCGTTGCCATCCATAGCGGCGATATTCCTCCAGCCCTGAAAAATCAATAACGGAAGAAGTGAATTCACGCAATATTTCCATCCACCGGTTCAATCTTTCTTCCACGGTGTGATCGGGATGTTCATATATCCAGTGTTGAAATTTATCTATGGTGGCAATCCAGGGAAATATCGTGATCACTCGTTCCAGCTGTTGTTCCTTCGCCCTGGTCAACTCTTCTTCCTTGTCAAAAAATACTTTCCAGTGATCCATACTGAAAAGTTCCATCGACATGCTGGCCACTTCTGCAATTTCTGTTGGGTATTCCTTAAACCCGTTCAGCTCTTCATCATGTGTCAGGAAAGACTGAATAGCATGACCACCTTCATGTACCATCGTAGTCACATCATCCAGCTG
>DASSFT010000380.1:0-3934 GCA_035694045.1 Chitinophagaceae bacterium | reverse complement strand
AGTTGCAAGATTGCTAAAGGAGGATTATTCAAAAGGATTATTGGGTGAAAATAGCGAATTAGGCCGTTGGTTGCGTACAAAAAACGTGATCGAAAAGATTGGTGATTTACTTTTCCTTCACGGTGGAGTATCTACTGAAATTAATCGTTTGCCGATAAGTGTTACTAAAATAAATGAATTGGCAAGGCCCAACTATGCTGTGAATTCCGGGACTTCAAAAGAGGAAGCTACTATTATGAGTTCTACTGTAGGTCCATTCTGGTCTCGCTTTTACTTTAGAATCCGGTCAGAAAAAGACAAAGAGAAGGTTTTATTGACAATAGACAGCACGCTGGAAAAATTCAAGGTCAATCGTATTGTTACCGGCCACACGATAGTGGCTGATACAATAAGTGTGCACTATGGAGGTAAAGTAATAAACGTTGATACCCACCACGCTGAAGGCAAGAGCGAAGCTTTGCTAATTGATGGAGGTGAATTTTACCGGGTAAATGCAGAGGGGAAGAAGGTGTTGTTGTTTATAGATGATAAGAGAAAACTAAACTGATTAACAATCCTCATCCAGGCTCTTTAGTCCATCTAACCATTCCGTATCGAAAAAGAGCCGGGGTCGGGATGAGAAATTTTATAAAGGTAAAATGATTTCGAGGAACACAGGCGGTTCAATACAGTTGACATATCAGTTGTGTTTCGTATTCCAGGTCATTAATAATTCCTCGGTTTTAGGGTGTTATAGGGATGTCTTCTACTAACTGATCTTCTCCAATTGGGTCTCGTATCCCGATCATTTAATAAATCCGTAATGGGAGTTTTTCCGGATTTCCACTATTTTAGCCGCAGGTTAGGCATGATCGATCTCACTTCATACACGGATGAACAGTTAATGTCATTACTTAAAAACAGTGATGAAACGGCGTTTACCGAACTGTATGAACGTTACTGGAAAAAACTATTAGTACGTGCGAAATTACTTCTCTATTCCAGTGAAGATGCGGAAGAAGCAGTGCATGATATATTCGTGCTGCTGTGGAAGAAAAGGCTCACCATTACTATATTCCACAGTTTTCATACTTACATTGCCGCCATGCTGCAATATCGCTGTTTTAAGATATTGGCAGAGCGGAGACGCAAACGAATTACTGAATCTGTCATTGAACTCCCTGAAATCCCCGACAATCATACACAGCAATTGCTCGACTTCGAGTATCTGCAACAAGAACTTGAAGCAGCCGTCAGCAAGCTGCCTGAAAAGTGCCAGCTCATTTTCCGCCTTAGCCGGGAGCAAGGACTGAGTGATAAAGAAATTGCCGCTGAACTCGATCTCTCCGTCAATACCGTCCGCACACAGATGCACCGGGCCCTAGTCGGCCTGAAAGCTAACCTCAACAGCTTTTTCCTGCTCTGAAAATTTATTTTTCTTTCCTGTAATGCAAACGGCATAGAACACCCCTCTATGTATAAAAGACTGTTTGCTGATGTCCCCTTTATCAAATGAGCAGATAGAATTGCTGGCCGAAAAGAAACTACTCGGAACGATCACCCCGGAAGAGCAGGAACTGCTTGACCAGTGGGTGAACAGCCAGCAGTCGAAATCTTCGGAAAAGACTTACTGGAACAGCGTTGATACTGACGAAACTATATTAAAAAATCGCCTGCTTGCCCGGATCAAAGAGGATGCAAATATTGGTGAGCCCGCAGAAGTTTCTCCTAAAATAAGGCCCATGCAATGGAGAAGGGTGGCCGTTGCAGCTTCTGTATTGCTAATTATCGGGCTAAGTTCCTACTTCATTTTTTTCAGAGCAGGGCAAAAAACTATCAATCCCCCAATTGCAGTGAATGGCCAACATACGGGTGCGGATGCACTCCCTGGTTCCAGTGGTGCCATACTTACGACGGCTAATGGGCAGCAGGTTATCCTGGATAGTGCCAACAATGGGTTGATAGCTACTGAAGGCAATACCTCTGTTAACAAAGAAGGGCCACAGTTACAGTATCAGCCAAATTCTGATGCTGCCCCTGTTTACAATACCCTTACCACTCCCAAAGGACGGAAATTTGAACTCCTACTGGCAGATGGAACAAAAGTGTGGTTGGACGCCGGATCTTCCATCACTTACCCGACTGCTTTCACCGGAAATGAACGAAATGTAAAAGCCAGCGGCCAGGTTTATTTCGAGGTAGCCAGGGATGCCAGCAAACCCTTTACAGTTTCGGTAGGTGACATGGACGTGCAGGTATTGGGAACCCATTTCAATATAAATGCTTATCCTGACGAAACTACTGTAAAGACTACTCTCCTGGAAGGATCGGTAAAGGTCACAAAAAACAAGCAAAGCCAAATGCTGAAACCCGGTGAGCAGGCACAGGTATCAAGCAATGAGAATATAAAGATTATCACCGCAGTCGATATTGATGCTGTTATGGCCTGGAAGAACGGGCTGTTCAGTTTCAATCATGCCGACCTGGCCACTGTACTGCTGGAACTGTCCCGCTGGTATGATATGGAGGTGGTTTACGAAGGAGAAATATCCACCCGTGCCTTTGACGGAAAGATCGGGCGTGACCTGAATTTATCGCAGGTATTAAAAGGCTTGCAGAAAACACAGGTAAACTTCCGGATTGATGGAAATAAACTGATTGTTATGCCCTGATAAAGAGACCTGTTGAAAACTCATAGTTCTTATCCTTCCTAAAATTAAAAACCGCCCCGGTGATCAGACCGAAGCGGTAAGAAGTTTTGGGGAGCGGACAAATTAAAACGTTGCTGAATCAATTAGCGTCAACCCAAAACTTGTCCCGAAGTAATCGGGAATCGGACAAATTTATGTCTTTAACTGCTTTTTTTCATCGGCCAACCCTGATTAAACGACTAACTTCTCCTTTGGGAGAAGGCGTCCTTAAAGCATCTAACTGCTTTAGTGATTCTCGGATGAGGCCCAAAATGCTGCGCATTATGAAACTTCTATCAATTTTTTTAATTGCTGCCTGCCTCAGCACCAGCGCAGCCGGTTATAGCCAGACCGTGAGTTTTTCAGGGAAGGATGTGCCCTTGAAGACAGTATTCAATGCTATCGAGAAACAAACCGGGTTTGTGTTCTTTTATGATGCCACGCTGCTCAACCAATCGAAACCTGTAACGCTCAATGTTTCTAACACTCCCATTGAAAAAGTGTTGGAACTGAGCTTAGCCGAACAGCCGCTTGAGTTCACGATTGAAAACAAAACCATTTTCATATCGTTAAAGCAAACCGGATCTATAAAAGTCAATGAGCAGCAATCTTCAATTATCTCACCCTCTGTTATCAGCATCAAAGGCCGCATCACCGACGAAGCCGGCGAACCTGTGCAAGCTTCTATTATAGTAAAAGGAACACAAAACGGAGCAAGCAGCAATGCAGATGGCTATTACGAATTAAAGAATGTGGATGAAAAAGCCACATTAGTAATAACAGGTGTGGGCATTGAACCGCAGGAGATACGGGTGAATAGCCGAGTTACCATTAATGTTACTGCAAAGATTGCAGTTAAAGAAGGTGATGAAGTAGTGGTGGCTTATGGAAGACAAAAGCAACAAGCGATTACTGGATCTGTGACGGTGGTGAAGGGCGAGCAAATACAAAACCTTCCAAACAGGAGTTTTGATAAATCATTGCAGGGTTTGGTACCAGGGTTGTTAGTTACTCCTGGTACGGGGCAACCCGGAGGTGGAACAAGTAATTTTTTACTGAGAGGAATTGCCACCAATGCCAGTGCAGAGAAAGGTTCTATTGTAAGAAATCCGTTAATCGTGATCGATGGTGTGCCTGTATCTCAGGAAACCACCCAAATGTATATTTCTAATGCCAATACGCCGATTAACAATCCATTGGCGCAATTAAACCCTTCTGATATAGAAAGTATCTCTGTTCTGAAAGATGCTGCTGCCATTGCTTTA
>DASSFT010000379.1:0-2587 GCA_035694045.1 Chitinophagaceae bacterium | reverse complement strand
GGATAAACTGGTTCATCTGGGCATAACTGGCTTTTATGCTCATATCTTTTGTAAGTAAATACCGCGCAGCCAGGCGTGGCTGAAGTGAAAAGTAGGTTTTGTCATCAACATTAAATGCAGTGAAGTGAACGCCGGCATTCACTTTTAAATTTTTTGTAAGCCTGATATCATCTTCGAGGTACGAATCCATCTCAGTAGTATTAATGAATTTGCCACTAAGCACAGTGTCTTCGTTGTAGGTTGGCGTATTTGCCTTGCTCTGCAACGCTCCCGGCCGGTAAGAATGCCAGGTTTGCGCAACACCCCATTTGATAAAATGATTCGGGGAGGGCAGCCAGTCAAAATCCATTTTTGCCGACCAGTCCCGGATACCGGAAAAATATTTTTCCAGGTAAGTTTCATTGCCATTGACAGGATCGTAATCTTCTTCCTTATCGAAAATATCAAACTGGTAACGGCTGTAGTTAACTGTAAGGTTGCCGAACAGCTTGCGATTGAATTCATGGTTCCAGCGCATCATGGCTGTTGCATTACCCCATTTCAACGCGGCTTCATATACACTCTTGCCACCAGCATCATCGTACTTATCTTTTGCACTGAATTTATCATTTCCAAAATAACCGCTCACATACAGGTGATCTTTCTCGGTTATATAAAGGTTTGCTTTTGCATTCAAATCATAAAAATAATATCCGCCTGTTGAGTTGCCATCAGATTGAGCCTTGATAATAGGCCGTAAAAAAATATCCGCATAGGTACGCCGGGCACTGACCATAAAGCTGGATTTGTTTTTCTTGATCGGGCCCTCAAGCGTAAACCGCGTGGCAATGATCCCGATACCACCTTCTCCATGAAATTCTTTGTTGTTCCCTTCCTTCATTCTTATATCGATCACACTGCTAAGGCGCCCACCGTACCGTGCCGGGAAACCACCCTTGATCACATCCACCCCGTTTATTGCGTCTGCATTGAATACACTGAAAAAGCCAAACAGGTGGGAAGCATTATACACCGGCACCCCGTCGAGCAGGATCAGGTTCTGATCGGGTCCACCGCCGCGGACATAGATCCCACTGCTGCCTTCGCTACCGGCCTGGACTCCGGGGAGCAATTGGATCGCTTTCAAAACATCGGCTTCTCCCAGGAAAGCAGGCAGCGCCTTTATCGTTTCCGATGAAAGACCAATAGTGCTCATTTGTGTTGTGTTCTGGATGCTGTTTCGCCGCGAAGCTCTGACAGTTACATTCTCTAATTGTTTTTGATGATCGAGCCGGATATCGAGCTTGACATTATCGTTCAATAAGAGTTTAACCTTATAAAGGTCATAACCTGCATAGCTAAATTGGATTTCTAGTGAGTCGGTTTGCGACGGAAGCGTGATCGAATAAAATCCATAGGCATTGCTGGTGGTGCCTGTGTTTTTTTCAAAGATAAAAATACTGGCTCCCGAAAGGCGTTCACCGCTCGTTTTATCAGTGATATAACCGTTGATGGTAAATTTTTGTGCCTGTAATCTGGCACCAAACAGAACGACGAGTGAAAGGATAAGGTATTTTTTGACCACTGCAGTTGGTTTTTGGCTTTGACAATAGTAAGCGGACAAACGTCCCCTGCAAAGATTCTAAATAAATGTTAATGGTAATGTCTTTGGAGAATATATCCGTCCGTCTGGGTGTAAACGCCTGAAAGAGGGTAATAGTATGTTTTTGAACTGCCTGTGGAAAAAAATGAGGCGAGCGAAGGTGCGTTGTTATTGCGGTTTTTAATGATGCCTCGTCCTGAGGAAATCATAGGCTTGTTTGCCTGCCACGCAAAGCAGCATGATGAGTATCGCTGCTGGCCCGAATCCGCTAAATGACATAGGCATAGTCCTGAATTTTATTGTTTGCGGAACTGGTTATTCAGTCCCTGTAATTCAGACCAATACCTGTTCTATCCGTTTAAAGCCATCAGAGGCTTTAACATTTTCCCAAAGTATCTTATAGATCGTTTCGGCCATTGGGATCGGTGCTTTGATCTTCCTGTTAATATTGTAGATACACCGTGCCGCGTTATATCCCTCGGCTATCATATTCATCTCCAACTGCGCGGCTTTTACTGAATATCCTTTCCCGATCATGTTTCCGAAGGTGCGGTTTCGGCTGTACAATGAATAGCAGGTTACCAGCAAATCGCCCAGATAAACGGAAGCGGCATAGTTAGGCGTTTTACGATGAGTGATCGGGTCTTCGCCCTCATGTTCTCCTACCACTATATGTACTGCCCCGGATAATCTTAAGAAACCTGCCATTTCATCGGCTGCATTGGCAATGTAAACGCTCAGGAAATTATCACCGTAATCCAGTCCGTGAGCAATGCCTGCTCCCAGGGCGTAAATGTTTTTCAATACTGCCGCATACTGCACGCCAAGTATATCGTGATTGATAATAGTGCTAATGTAGTCGGTTGTAAAATTCGAGGCAATAGACGAAGCGGTAGTAATATCAGTTCCGGAAAAAGTGAGATAAGAAAGTTTTTCGGCGGCTACTTCTTCTGCATGACAGGGTCCCAATACAGCAAAATAGTTTTCAAGCGGAACGTCAAATTG
>DASSFT010000378.1:0-9293 GCA_035694045.1 Chitinophagaceae bacterium | reverse complement strand
AGAGTGGATCAGTGATCGCTGTTACCAACAGTACCCGGTAAGAAGGATCACTAAAAACCTTTAACCCTTCATCGGATAATTTCGCCTCTTCCGGATCATATATCCTTCCCAGGAAAGATTCTACCACGTTGCTGCTTACCTCAATCACTTTGTTCGGGATCAGGCCATGCGCTTTATTATGCATTTCTTCTACAGCCGCTTTATCCGGCGCCTCGATAAGGCAAAAAATATTTTCCCTTTCTTCATCAATCCAATAGGTCATGCATTTGCATCCATGCTCTTCCTGGTGAAGCAGATCCTTACGATGAGCTTCGGCAACGTCCTTCGCTTTTACGCCGGGAACAATATGTACATCCATGTAAATCGGCATACCTGATAAAATGATTAAAAGATAAATTTATTGAAAATAAAGCGGAGTGTTATTCCCGTTAAGTAGTAGTTTGGTAAGCGGTCGCCCGCCTTCGCTAAAGCTTGTGCCTCCGCTAAAGCTTCGTGCCGACGCCAAAGGCTATGACCGACGGCGTCAGCGACAGCGGACGGCGGGCAAGCCCGCAAAAATCCGCAAATAATTTGCAACCAGATAAGAAAAGCTCTTTTAAGCGACAATGCCTGTAATTTTTTATTTAAATATTTGTGCTTTTTTGTCCCGCCAATTGGCGGGATTGGTTCTTTATCTCTCCCTAGTTCCTGAACTCCTGGCTAACCATCAGGCCATAGTAGCCACCATCCATAATTCCGATGCCAAGGCGGCCAAATTTCGGTTGCAGGATATTTGCACGGTGCCCTGGTGAATTCATAAGATTTCTATGGGCTATTTCCATGGTTTGCGCCAGGGCGAGGTTCTCACCGGCAGACCTGAAATCCACGTGGGCCTCTTTCATCCTGTCAAACGGATCTTTTCCGTCGGGGTTGATATGCGCGAAATAACCCCTCCTGAACATATCCCGCGACTGTTCCCGGGCCACCAGTGTCAACTCAGGATCGGCCTGCAAAGGTGGCAATCCTCTTTTTGTTCTTTCATTGTTTACCAGTTCAAGCATTTTTGCTTCCAATTCAGGTTGGGGCACAGATTTATCATAGGTGAAAGACAATTTCACCATTTCTGTTCCGGACTCGGGAGATTTTACTGTAAGACTGGTGATGGTTTGCTTGATGGCCTCATCAAATAACGGCGATAGCTTACTGCTCGCCCACTCCGATTGCATCGCAAACTTTGCTCCTATCTGGCTATCGCGTGCCTCTGCGTTGAGCCGGTCACTTATCGGCAATCCTAATAAAAGTGCGGAAAGTAAAACGGCATAGAGCCACCCGTTCACAATCCCCGGGAGGATGCCGAGCAATTTGTTAGCCGGGTTCTGATTCGCTTCGTAAGGAACACGGCGAATTATATAATTGGCAACAAAACCGATTAGTATTCTTGCAACAAGGGCTGTCAGGATAAAAGCGACTGGCACCTGCCAGGGCCCCATCTTGATGATCTTTGCCATCAGCTCGGCTACATAAGGGTAAAAAAGATAGCCGATCAAGATACTGCCAGTCCATGTGACGAGATCAATAAAACCGACGATAAATCCACGGTGCCATCCTACTATCGCTGAAAGCAGGATCACAAGGATGAGGATCAGGTCCACCCAGTTCATAAGTCTTGAATTAACAGTCCTTTCCTGTACAAAAAACCCGCCAGAGGCTATTAGCCCACAGAGAGCCTCAGAGGAGACACAGAGGGCCACAGGGTGTATCGTCCTAAAAAGAGTGTACCGTTTTGGTTTACTGTCGATCCGGGTGTATCGTCCTGTTTCATTCAACTCATCTCCGTGGTTCTCTGCGTATTCTCCGCGGTCCTCTGTGGCCTCCATGCCGTTTGGTTCTCAGTGGCTCATATGACATTCATTTTTTATGTCAGTTTCTCATCCGTCTTTAATGTCCCGAATAAACCGCAATCAAAAAATGAGAAAAACTGGGGTTTTTTCGTTTAAAATGTCACAACATCAGATTAATTTTCGCACATAAAACCTTAACAAGTGAGAAAACTATTACTGCTTACCATCGCCTTTACCTCCTACCACGCCTTCGCACAAAATAATTACGATCAAGCCTGGGCCAGATTAAATGAAAATAAATGGGAAGAAGCTTCGAGCTTGCTTCTTGCTGCTCAAAAGGATCCGGCCTTTGCCAACGATGCCTATATCACACGACTCTATCTCGATGCCTATAAAGGAAAAGACAAAGAAGTAAAAGATTTTTTTAAGACCATTTATACTCCCGCCACCGACAATCCATATCCTTATATCTATGCACTCTGGTTCAACCCGGCTGTTGCTGGCGATTATGGAAAAAAACAGTCCGACCATCAGCTTGACCTGCTCAACCAACTGATCAATGATCCCAAAGCACCGGGCACATTGGTGGCCGCTGCCAACTACCAGATGGGAATGCATTACCTGTATTCAAACGATTTTGATAAAGCAGACCGGTATTATTCCAATGTCGGCAATATCCGTAACTGGCAATACACAGGCCCGTTTGAAAATTTATCCAAGAGCGGTTATTATAAAAATTATGGTCCCTACGATCAACCAGGTCCGGATGCTGTATTTAAATCTGTCACCAATGCAGATGTGAAATGGTTTGTTCCGGCTACTGAAATCAGGGATGGCTGGACTCCTGTCGCCTACCAGATCAATAAACACACAGCCGTTTCGTATGCGCAGAATTTTGTTACCTCTCCCTCCGACCAGGACGTTTATTGCTGCGTGGGTGCCGGCGGATCTATCAAAGTATGGATCAATGACGAGTTGGTGATCTCCGAGTCCGAAGAGAGGATCACTGAGCTGGACACCTACATCACTAAATGTCATTTAAAGAAAGGAGTTAACAGGGTATTGATCCAGATGGGCTATACCGATAACTCTTATGCCAATTTCTGCGTTCGCTTTACAGACGAAAAATTACATGCCATCCCTGATATTACAGGTTCGGCCAGTTTTGTTTCCTATCCAAAACTGGCAGGCAGCACCAGGAAATTGGAGATGATAAAACCCTTTGCCGAGGAATATTTCCTGGATGGTATTAAAAGCAAACCCAACAACCTCGTTAATTATCTCCTGCTGGCAGATGTTTACATGAGGAATAAGAAAATAATCGAGGCAAGGAATCTTATTACCGAAGCAATCGAAAAAGCGCCGTCCAATTGTCTTTTTAAAATGAAAATGGCGGAAATACTGACCAAGGAAGAAAACAGGACATTATTGCTCGAGGAAGTAGAAAAGATTAAACAGCTGGACCCCCAAAGCCTGCTGGTAATGGAACTGAATATAAAAGAGTATCTGAGCAACCAGAAATATGAAGACGCCAGCAAAGAACTTGAAAAAAGGATCAGCGAATATGGCGAAGATGAAACCACGGCAGAATACAAACTGCTGCTGCTGGTGCAGGAAAAGAAATACGAAGAGCTGATCAAGGAAGTAGAAAAAATGTACGCTAAATACCCGAACAACTCGCAGGTACTGGAAATGATGTACGCGATAAAAAAAGAAGTTTACAAGGATAAAAAGGCGGCGATGCGGGTGTATGAGAATTACCTCAAGTCAAACTATAGTTACAGTGTCACGAATAAGTACACCGATGCGCTGTCCGAACAGGGCGATAACTCAAAAGTGCTGGATATAAAACGCAAACTGGCTGATAAATTTCCTTACTCGCCCAATGAGTTTTATGGTTTATCCAAGTACTATTATGGCACGAAGCAGTACGACAAGGCCGAGGAGAATATACGAAAATGCCTGGCACTCTCCCCTTATAATGAAAACTACTGGGAGCAATTGGGTGATATCCAGAATGAGAAAAAGAATGTTAGTGAAGCGATGGACGCCTACAATATGTCGCTGAAATATGATCCCAAGCAATATATCATCATTAACAAAATACGCAAACTGAACGGCAAGCCTGAAATTCAGAAGCTGTTTCCGGAAATTGATATAGATGCTTACATAAAAAAAGATAAACTCGAGGAAGCAAAAAATACCGACTACGGTTAT
The DNA here is from genome assembly GCA_035694045.1 of Chitinophagaceae bacterium. Taxonomy (GTDB): domain Bacteria; phylum Bacteroidota; class Bacteroidia; order Chitinophagales; family Chitinophagaceae; genus VBAT01. The sequence goes on along the minus strand of DASSFT010000378.1, from coordinate 5,256 downwards.
TACTATATCCTTGATCAAAAGGATGTGGCGCTGTATCCCGGTGGCGCTGCCGAGGAAAATTATACCTACATCATTCGTATTACCAACGATAAAGGAGTAGACAAGTACAAGGAATCAAGCATCGGTTACGATAACCACCAAACTTTGTTGATCGAAAAAGCGCAGGTAATAAAGAAGAACGGTGCAAAGATCGAAGGTGAAAAAAATGATAACGAAATTGTTTTCACCAACCTTGAACCCGGCGATATCGTATTTTTCAAGTACCGTATACGCAACTATGTATATGGAAGGCTCGCCAAGGAGTACTGGGATAAATATTATTTCGGCGGGCAGATCTACACCGCCATTGCCCGGTACAACCTGCTGGTCCCAGCCGAGCAAAAGATATCGTATGTATTCAGTAGCTCTGATGCTAAACCGGTCATCAAGGACGTGGAGAATTTTAAACAATACAGTTGGGAATTGCTGAAGGATGAGCCCGAAAAAGACGAACCACTGATGCCCGAACTGGTCGATGTATCGAAGGTGTTACATATTTCGACGATCCCTTCCTGGAAGGACATCGCAGACTGGTACAGTGATATCTCCAGTAACAAAGCTGAAGAAGATTTCGAGATCATTGCATTGTATAAAAAACTTTTCCCGGATGGTACGAAACCGATGAGCCAGTTTAAAAAAGCAAGGATCATCTATGATTACATCGAATCGAATATCCGCTATAGCTCTGTTTCTTTTCGCCAGAGCGCATATGTACCCCAGCGCCCATCTGTGACATTGACCACGAGGCTCGGTGATTGCAAAGACCTTTCAAGCCTGTTTGCCACACTGGCCCATATGGCCGGTATCACGGCTCAATTAGTGCTTGTGGATACCCGCGACAATGGTCAAAAAGATATTCTTTTACCTGGCGTAGAGTTTAATCATTGTATTGTAAAGGCTGAGCTGGATAGCAAACCTTATTATATCGAACTCACCGATAACTATTTGCCATTCTCCAGTTTGCCGAACAACCTCAATGGTGCTACCATATTGGAGGTCCCGAATAGCGGGAAGAGTGCACACAAAGCAGAGGTCAAATTCCTCCAGGCAACCAATCGTGCCCGCGATATCGTAAAGAGGATCGTGGACATCAAGCCCACCGACCCCGACCTGGATATCTCTGTGAAGACTATTCGATTTGGGGAACCTTCTTCGGATACAAGGTACACTTACGTCAACCTGGACAATGACAAACAAATGAAAGAAATGGAAAAAACGGTTGCCGGTGGGTATAAGAATAATGTGAAATTGCAAACCGTGAAATTCAGCCAGCTGGATCAGTTAAATGACTCCGTTGAATACGTTTATACCTACAAGGTGAAAAATGAAATCTCGGAGATTGGGTCATTAAAGACGTTCCGCATCGTGTACCCGGATGTTGTCGCTTCCCTGAATAACTTCTCTTCTGATACAAGAACCTATCCAGTTGAATACTGGAGTTATGAAGATGTGGATACCTATGAGACCATCGTCAATATCAGTCTTCCTGTTGGCAAGAAGTTCACCGAGCTACCCGCATCCGAAACGCTTTCCTACAAAAACCTGAAGTTCTCGATCCAGTATACATTGAAAGCGCCGGATAAATTAATGGTCACAAGAAAATTCATCAGCGACCGGCAAAACATCCCGGCTGCGGAATATGCGGACTTCAAAGCTTTTTTTGAAAAGATCGTAAAAGCGGAACAGAAATTTATCGCCTATAAATAAATATGGTAATTTATTATGATTAAAGCTGCTGCTGTAAAAGGGGCAGCTTTTTTTTTCACGCAACGGCGCAGCGACGCCACGAATCCTGTCATTTATCGTCGACTCATTCTAGCTAACAACAAACAAGAAAAAAAGTCTGGCAATTGCAGGCCCCTGGCTCAATTTTTCAATTTATAATTTATTTGGTTCTTGTTTCCCGATAGCTATCGGGATGGTTCTTGGTTCTTAGTCTAAACTAGCAACCGGGAGTGTGAACGTAAACTCTGAGCCCTTGTTTTTTTTGCTCGTAAAAGAAATACTGCCCTCGTGCTGCTCAACGATCTCTTTGGCTAAAAACAAACCGATCCCAAAGCCAGGAAAGGTCTGTTCGGTCTTTCCTTCCACGCGGTAAAAGCGCTCAAAGATCTTTGAGTGGTATTTTTGACTGATCCCGATCCCAAAATCTTTTATGCTGATGGACACCTTACCCTTCTCTGTTTGTTTTATCCATACTTCCACCTTATCGGAGTCGGGAGAATATTTGATGGCATTGGTTAGTAGATTGATCAGCACCTGCCCTATCCTGTCCTTATCGCCATAAATATTACAGCCGAAATCATGAAAAATATTGATGGCATGCTTTGTATGAGAATAAAGAACATCCTGTACCGTTTCAATTACCAGTTCGTTGAGGTGGAACACCTCTTTGTTCAGTTCCAGCTTGCCCGTTTCTATTTTTGAAAGGTCGAGCAACTCAGACAGCAATCTTGTCAATCGACTGATCTGTTTGTCGATGCTCACCAGGGATAGCTTAATCAGTGAAGGCGACAGCGGCTTTTCTTCTTCGTTTTTATGAAGGGCCGATAACAACAACTGCACATAGCCTTTAATAGAAGTTACCGGGGTCTTTAATTCGTGGCTTGCCATCTTAATGAAATCGCTTTTCAGCTTATCTGATTCAGCCAGTTTTTTCAGCTGTTCGAGTTGTCTTACGCTCTCAGTAATATCATGGCTTATCGTCATTACTGCATACACCTCACCGGACGAATTTTGCAGGGGAACATAATTATGTTCATAGTACTGGTCCGTCATAGGTGATTTTTCCTTGTCCCTTATGATCACTGTACCATCAAAAGCTTTCAGGAGATCTTCGTAATATTGAGTCTCATGCAAACGGGGGTTCACCTCTGTGATTTTCCTGCCGATCAGTTCCCCTGGATAGTAGGCTGTAATAATTGATTCCGCTTTCTTATTAACGGCGATAAAACGCAGCTCTTTATCTACTACGGTTATTAAGTCCAGCGAAGAATCCAGCAATTTTTCAACAAACTGGTTTCGCTCTTCCAGGACCTCGTTACTTTCGATCAGTTTTTCCCTGACACGTCTTTCTTCGGTCACTTCCTGGCCCGTTCCGAGCATCTTAATCACTATGCCTTCATCGTTCAGGATGACATCACCGCGGCCATGCAGTGTCTTTACTTCGCCCGATGGCGTTAGAATACGATGATAATAATCATTGAACTTTTTTTTCTCGAAGCTTGATAAAACGTGTTTTTCCACCATCTCCCTGTCGTCGGGATGCACGCAGAAAATGAATTTTTCATAATCAACACCGTCATCCGGGTTTAACCCGCAGATGTGATACATGTTCTGTGACCAGGTGAGCTTATCGTTGACCACATCCCACTCCCAACTGCCGAGTTGCGCCACCTGCTGTGCTTCATTCAGCTGTTTGTTACTCTTTTCCAGCTCGAGACCGGTCGCCACCACATCCGTCACATCCTTTGCCAGGAGAATGACTCCTTCGACTTTATTTTTCAGGATCAGCGGAATAAAATACATATCAGTGAAAACTTCGGGGGAAGCAATTGACCGTGTTTTTTCCAGGCGGACAGTTTCTCCTTCCAATGCTTTTAACATGCTTTCATGTTGGGCTGTCCCTTCGCCGCCATGTAAGATGTCGAATATATATTTTCCAGCCACGTTCCTGCTCTCGACCTTTATCACCTCCTCGCATTTCTTATTGACGGTGATAACACGAAGGCCCTTATCAAGTACGGCAACAAAATCGTCCGAGGCGTCAATTACCTGTTCAAGGAAATTATGAATTTCCAGCATATCGGTAGTCCGCTGGATTACCTGGTCCTCGATGGAAACAGAAAGTTGCTTATATCTTTCACCGCTTTCACGGATGATCTGCTCAGCCTGTTTTTGGCGGGTTATATCGGTTGCGATCGAAAGTATGTGGGAAAGCTCTCCTTTTTCATTATAAAGAGGCGTTGAGGAAGAAAGTATCCAAAATGAATTACCTGTCTCTTTCACCAGGAAACGGGTAAGCGCTTCGGCCCGCTTGCCGGTTTTAAAAGTGATAAAGGCGGAACCTTTTTCGGTTGTCGTTTCATTTCCTGATTCATCAAACAAAATGAATTTCTTGTCAACATACTCTTTGATCTGGGCCATATCGGGGGCCTTCAGAAATTCTTCGGGCGAACTAAATCCCATTAATTCTGCGCCCTTCTTATTTACATACTCTATCTGTCCTTTGTTGTTGAACTGGTAAACTCCAACAGGAATATTTTGGAAGGTAATTTCCAGCTCTTCTTTAGCCAAATTTAATTGGCGATTGTTTTCCTGTATTCTTTTATTGGCGATGACCTGGGCGGTTACCTCATAAATATGCGCCATAAGATTGATGACCTTGCCAGTTTCATCTTTTGCGGGATAAAGTATAAAATTGTAATAGGATGTCCTGCCGCTTTTGCCTTGCGTGCGGACCGGGAATTCATCAGCCCTGTACGGCTCACCCGATTTGTATACTGTTTCAAAAATTTCAAAAACACTTTGCCCATCCAGCACGGGCCAGACTTCTCTCAATGTGCGACCGATCAATTCAGAAGCTTTCCGGCCAAATAATTTTTCGTGAAAGGAATTAACACTTGTGTATCTAAACTCAGGGCAGCTAAAAATTGCCATGGCGGCAGGTGCCTGCATAAAAAAGTTCTTCATTTCCTCGGCGGAAATCTCCTGAGTTTTCAGAGGCGATGAGGTCGCAGTTAGTTCCTGCATATTTATAGTACGACGGCCCGGTTACTAAAAGAGCATCAGCCACTTGCCGCCTGTTTTTGGTTAACCTAAATTAAAAAAAAGAAACCAGATTATTTACAATGAATTTTGAGCTCGCAATTATTCATCCGTGATTACCAATCGCGTCCACCGAATTGCGTATAACTCCTATATGTACCGACAACATATTGCATGAAATTTGCTGGAACAGTTCAGCCCTAAAAAATGGAAAATTTAAAGGAACTGAAACTGCCGGAGCTTGTCGATATGCTTGCCGAAAAGACATCATTGTACATCACTATGGTTAAAATGGGGGTTTCCAAAGATGAGTTCAATGAATGCAAGGAAAAAATCAAGCAGCTACAATCGGAAATAAAAGCAAGAAAAAGAATGAACGATACAGATAAAAAAGTGTAAAAGGCAATGGAGTTTTTTCAATCTGCTCTGTGGTTTTCTGCGTATTCTCCG
>DASSFT010000377.1:0-6847 GCA_035694045.1 Chitinophagaceae bacterium | reverse complement strand
GAGGCCGCAAAATACGAACTAAGCGGTTAGCAAATTATTTGCCGATAGTGTTATTTGGTTAAAAATACTAGTTCGGGCAGGGTATTTGTACCATACTAATCCCGGTAAAGATTCACTATTTTTAATGCCATAATCCAGTATTATGCAAAAACAATTTACCCCTCTTTTATCAGTTATTGCAGTTGCTTTTTTATTGATGACCGGATGCGGAAAAGATGATCCTCCTCCCGCTCCCGCAAAAACTAAAACGGAATTAATAAGCCAGGGTTCCTGGAAATTTCAAAGTGCTAACTCAAGCCTTCTTGGAGATATCTCAAATAATCCGCTACTGGCCTGTTACGTGGACAATGTAATGACCTTTTCCACCAATGGTACCGGAGGCATCAGCGAAGGGACTGTTTCCTGTTCTACAGCACTGCCTTCAAGCTTTACCTGGGCTTTCCAGACCAACGAAACGCTGTTGCACCTGAATTTTACCTTGTTTCCTGGCGGATCACCTGATTTTACCATTAATTCACTCACTGAATCGAATCTTGTGCTTTCGCAGCAGGTGACACAGGCACCCTACCCGACACAAACGATTACCGTAACGTTTAAACATTAAGCTCAGGAAAGATACTTGCCAACGATGGGAAGCCTTCTCCCTATTCCAAAAGCCTTACAACTGACCCGTATAATGGGACAGAACTGATTTCGTTTGTATTCATTTGTATTGACAAGTTTCAATACCCGGGCTACCAGGGCGGCTTCATAGCCTTTAGCTACAATTTCTGCAGGACCCTGTCTTAACTCGATATACTGGTATAATATCCGGTCGAGGATGTCATACTCGGGCAAACTATCGCTGTCTTTCTGGTTGGGTCTTAATTCGGCAGAAGGCGCCTTGTTCATGATATGGGAAGGAATGAGTTCTTTTTGCCGGTTAATGAACCTGGCCAGCGCATAGACCTGGGTTTTATAAAGATCACCCAACACGCCCAGTCCACCGGCCATATCGCCATACAAAGTGCCATAACCTGTAGCCAGTTCGCTTTTATTGGATGTATTCAATAATATATACCCGAATTTATTCGCAATAGCCATCAGCAGGTTTCCCCTTGTCCGGCTTTGGATGTTCTCTTCGGCAACGCCAAAAGGAAGATCTTTAAAGACCGGTTTCAATTCAGTAAGAAAACTATCATAGATATTCTTCACAGGTATAATATGGTAAGGATTACCCAGGCACTTGCTTAATTGCTCTGCATCGCTTACAGAATGGGCAGAAGAGTACTGCGAAGGCATCAGGACGGCTGTTACATTTTCCCTGCCTAAAGCCTCACAGGCAAGGACCAGTGTAACTGCGCTGTCAATACCACCGGAAGAACCAAGGATGGCCTTGGTGAAACCCATCTTGCGGAAATAATCTTTTATGCCCAGGATAACGGCATGGTATATTTCCTCGATATTCTTTTTGTCGGCGAGATAGTCGAGAGTGTTGACGTCCTGGCCGACATCTCTCGCGGAATAAAAATAAGTAGCAGTCTCTGCTATGGCTGAGGCTGATTTTTTGCAAAGGTTTTCGAGATCGAAGACTTCATAATCTTCATCAAAATATTTCATTTCCTTTACCCGATTGCCGTTGATATCATAAACAAGGCTACCCCCATCGAATACAATTTCCGTTTGCGAACCCACGGTGTTGCAATACAACATCGGCAGGTTGTATTTGATTGTATGTGCCTTGACAATACTGTTCCGCACGATATCCTGTGCATAGTTATAGGGCGAAGCGGAAAGATTGATCATCACATCGGGATTGAAGGGCATTAGTTTTTCCATGGGCGTGATGCGGTACAGCAGGTTATCACCCATGTTCCAAATGTCTTCACAGATCGTCACAGCCAGTTTTTTTCCCTGGAACGTTATTACATTCCATTTATCAGCCGGTTCGAAATACCGGTATTCATCAAATACATCGTAGTTAGGCAGGAGTGTTTTATGTATTTCAGCTTTTACCTGTTGCTCATGCAAGAAAAAGACTGCATTGAAAAGATCCTTGCCCTCTTTTTGCGGGTTCCGCGCCGGGCTTCCTACCAGCACCCCGATCGTATCGGCATGTTGCCTGATCCGGTCAAGCGACTCATAGCATTTATTGATAAAATCATTGAATTCGAGAAAGTCGCGGGGAGGATATCCGCATATACATAATTCAGAAAAAACGACGAGATCTGCTTTCTGCTTCTTTGCCCATTCAATTCCTTCGATGATCTTGCGTGTGTTGTCTTCAAAATTGCCGATATGGTAATTCTGCTGCGCTAATGCGATCTTCATAGCTCAAATTTACGACGATTCTGAATGCTGCTACATTTCGACTGCCGTATTCACTTTGACGCATCCAGCATCCAATATCCAGCATCAAGTATCTAGCATCTAGTGTTATCTTCGCAACATTTTAAGCCACTATTCGTTTAATCATAGCTATGAAAAGAACCTTTCTTTACATTCTTATCGCGGTCCTGTTTGCTGCATGTTCTAATAATAAAAACAATAGACCTGATGTATCCGGTATTAAGATCGGTCTCAGCGTAGAAAGATTTGATGAGGATTTTTTCCACCTGGACACCCTGAGCTTTGAGCAAGCACTATTCGGCCTACAGGCAAAATACCCGGATTTTACTCCGCTTTTTTTGCAAAATATTGTAGGTGTCACCGATGTCGATGGTATAAAAACCTATTACCGTTTATATAAACCAATATTTGATTCAAGTCAAAAACTATATAAAGATTTTGAACCCGTTAAAGCACAAATCGTGCAGGCTCTCAGATACGTGAAATATTATTTTCCCTCGTATAAAACTCCTTCGCAAATAATAACGGTGGTAGGCCCAATGAACTCCATGCAGGACCTTGCATTAATGGGTAATGGGGATTATACCCCTGATTTCCTGGGCAACGATATTATCGGCGTCAGCCTGCAATTTTATTTGGGAAGGAATTTTTCATTGTATAATACTGAATATTTTGTCAATAATGTAGCTCCCGCATACAGGAGTCGTCGATTCAGCAAAGAATATGTTATCAGCGATGTGATGAAGCTGGTAACAGAAGACATTTTCCCAGATAAAAGCAAAGGCAAACCCCTGATCGAGCAAATGATCGAAAGAGGAAAACAATGGTGGATGCTGGATAAGTTTTTACCGGCTGAACCGGATTCGATCAAGACAGGATATACAAAACAGCAGCTTGACTGGTGCCGGCAAAATGAAGGATTGATGTGGAGTTACTTGGTAAAGAACGAAGACCTCTATTCAATCACTCCTTCCACCATCCAAATCTATATTGGCGAAGCGCCATTTACCCAGGCATTTTCGCAGGAACTATCACCGGGAAATATTGGTCCCTGGATCGGTTGGCAGATCGTGAAAAAATTTGCAGAGAACAATCCAAAGCTAAAACCGGAAGAGGTGATGCAAACGCCTGCAAAGAAGCTATTCGAAGAGTCCAAATACAAGCCCAAATAACTTCGAAGGACTAAAATGCGAAATCCGAAAACCCCTCACGTCGGAATTTTCGGATTTCAATATTTCGGAATTTGTTAATTTAACTTCATTGGAACAACCATCTCGAAAGCGGGGATGTCGACCTCAAACATTCTTTTGTTGTTGAGATTTTCCATCTGGTAAGTGCCTTTCATTTTTCCCATTTCTGTGCGAAGATTGCAACCGCTGACATATTGATAACTTTCACCTGGTTTCAGGATAGGTTGAACACCTACAACACCTTCTCCTTCTACTTCACGATGTGTGCCATTGCTATCGAATATCTGCCAGTTGCGGCGATGTAATTTTATCGGGAATGAATTATGATTTTCAAGTGTAATGCGATAAGCAAACATAAACTCCGACTGGATCGGGTTGCTGTAATCAGGTTGATAGAAAGTAACAACGCTTACCTGAACGCCTTCGGAGATGATGCTACTCATAAGAATCGCTTTTCGTAAAAGTAAAGAAAAACAATGAAGTCTGTAAATCCTAATTATTTTTGCCGCCTTATTACACAAGTTAAGTATAATTATGAAAATAGCTGTAGCCAAAGGCGATGGAATCGGGCCAGAAATCATGGACGCCGTACTCAATGTCTTTCAGGCAAATAAAGTTTCCCTATCGTATGAATACGTAGATATGGGCAAATGGGTGTTTGATAAGGGTTTTTCCAACGGAATGACCCCGGATGCGAAAATTACGATAGAGAACCTGGGTATCCTGTTCAAGGGACCCATGGAAACCCCAAAGGGGAAGGGTGTCAAAAGTGTGAATGTAACGGCGCGAAAGACCTGGAATACCTATGCAAACAAGCGGGTTTTTCAAACACTTCACGGGGTAGATACCGTTTTCAGCAAAGCCGGTATCCCGATCGACATTACCGTCGTTCGTGAAAATATAGAAGATACTTACGGAGGCATCGAGCATATGCTGACGCATGATGTGGCTTTAAGCCGGCGCTTCATTACCCGTCCCGGGAGCCTGCAGGTGATCAAGTACGCTTTCGAAATGGCCAAAAAGAAAAATGCGCGGAGGATAACCTGTGGCCACAAAGCAAACATTATGAAAATAACCGATGGCTTGTTTTTAGAATGTTTTTATGAAGTAGCCAAAGAATACCCGGGCATAAAAGCAGATGATGTGATCGTGGACGATCTCTGCATGAAACTGGTAACCCGGCCGGATACTTTCGATGTTGTTGTGCTGACCAACCTGCAGGGAGATATCGTTTCTGATCTCTGTGCCGGCCTGGTAGGTGGGCTTGGCTTTGCACCTTCAGCCAATATCGGTGATCATATCTGCATATTTGAGGCTGTGCATGGCACTGCTCCAGATATTGCAGGAAAGAATATTGCAAACCCTACAGCACTTTTGCTCAGCGGTATTACCATGCTCCGGCACCTGGGTTACATGCAGAATGCGGCGGTAATCGAAAATGCGTTGTTGTATTCGCTCGAGCAGGGTATTCATACCGGTGATTTTGGCGATAAAAGCCAGACTGCCTTAAATACCACCCAATTCGCCGAAGCGATCATTGGCAATTTTGGCAAACAGCCAAAGATGAACGCCAAACCTCTTTTGCAAAACATGCCGGCGACCCCCACGCATTTTAAACTGGAGAAAAACCCGATGATGGTGTCCAAAGAAATGGAAGAGGAAACCATTGCGGGTGTGGACATGTTCATTGAAAGCGATGAGCAGCCTGAAGTAATCGCCAAAAAATGCCAGCGGCATGGCGGGGTAAAATTCAACCTCATTAATGTCAGCAACAGGGGAACACAGGTTTGGCCCACTGGTTCGGTATTCACCAACCTGGTCAATCAATATAATGTACGGTTTGAAAGTATTGATGAATCACCGCTCAACCAGCAGGATATAATCGGGCTCTACGTCAGCCTGAGTGGTAATTTTAAAATATGCTCGCTGGAGTTGTTAAATAAATGGGGAGATAAGAAAGCTTATTCGCTGGCGCAAGGCCAGTGATCGTTTAAGGGTTGAAAGGTTGAACGGTTTAAAGGTTTTCGAAATAATTTTGTCTCCACAATCCATCGTGAGCAACCATTAAACCATTAAACCTTTAAACCATTAAACCATTAAACTTAGTAAACATGTCATTAGATACCCACAAATATAACAACGGAGAAGTGACGGTGGTATGGAAACCGAAGCAATGTATTCATTCTACCATCTGCTGGAAAGGCCTGATCGAAGTCTTTAACCCAAAGGAACGGCCCTGGATAAAATTGGATGGCGCAACAACAGAAAGGATTATTGAGCAGGTAAAACAATGTCCGAGCGGAGCATTAAGTTATTTTATGAATGAAGAGCTGCAAAACACAGGAGAAAAATGATCGGGAGACGTGCAACAAATGATTCACTCACCCAATCAGCCTGAAGTACCTGGCTGTTCCAATAGCGATCAATATCACTCCAGCTATCATGAGAATTACTGATAGCCTGATGCTTCTCTGCTCTTCAAAAACATTTTTTCTAAACTGGTACACTCCACTCAAACAAAACACTATACCAGTCAAGCAAAATAACCAGGCCATTTATCCTGCTTTTTTTGATTGGGTATAACCGTTTTTCAACAGCCATTGCATCACCTTATCTCTTTGATCGCCCTGGATAATGATCTCACCGTCCTTGGCAGAACCACCTGTACCGCAAAAATTCTTCAGTTTTTTTCCCAACTCTTCGAGATCACTGGGTTTACCAATAAACTTCTCCACCAGCGTTACAGCTTTACCTGCCCGGTGCCGGGTGTCTAATCTAACCCGCAGTTTTTGTTGGGCCGGGCCCAGGGTGTCAACATTTTGTTCCTCCTCTTTAAATGAGAAGTTCGAATCAGTACTGTACACATAACCCCTGCTGTCCGGCTTATTTTTTTTGCTCATAATTGTTTATTTGTCGATCTCTGCCTTCAGGCTTAAATCGAGGCTCCGGGCCTGGTGTATCAGGGCACCCACACTAATGTAATCAACACCGGTCGCAGCATACTCCCGGATATTGTCCAGGTTAATGCCTCCGCTTGCCTCGGTTTCAAATTCACCATCAATAATCTTTAAGGCTTCAGTTATTTCGGTTGGTTTAAAATTATCCAGCATAATGCGAAACACGATGCCCTTTCCCGAGGCGATCACCTTTTTTACATCATCGATATTCCTCGTTTCGATCTCTATCTTCAATCCGGGCTTTTTTGTTTTAACATAATCTCCTGCTCTTTGGATCGCTTTTTCAATACCCCCGCAAAAATCGATATGATTATCCTTGAGCATGATCATATCGTATAGACCAAAGCGATGATTAAAGGCCCCCCCAATCCG
>DASSFT010000376.1:0-5044 GCA_035694045.1 Chitinophagaceae bacterium | reverse complement strand
ATTGACGACAGCATCGCAGCAAAGCATACCCAGGATTCTCTGGACGCTTTGAAACCGGTTACTCCTTCCGTTGATACAACCATTAAGGATACTACAAAGGTTGTAGATACTACTAAACACTAATCTACCAGGTTAAAGCTCCTGTCAAAGGAGGTTTGATTGCCTGGAGAGCAAATAAGCTTTTGATGGCAAGCAATCGTTAAAGGAACTATCCCGATCTTTTTCGGGATAGTTTTTTTTTGCCTCACCCTCCGGCTCCCTCTCCAATTGGAGAGGGAGTGTGGGAAGCATCTGTTTGCTTTCCGCCTTTGGCGGATCGCGGTGGCGACTAATGACTATCGACTATCGACTCAACACTCCGTTCCCCGAACTCGCAGCGCCAGCATCCAACATCCAGTATCCAGCATCTGGCACTCTGCCCGGTTTTTCACTGAAATCAGCCCAATCCGAGCTACCTTTGCCACCGCAATCTGCGAAATCATTTAAAATCAGTATAATCAGTGGTCACATTTGACGTATTAGGAATCGAAGAAGGACTGTTACATTCTATCCAGGCGCTGGGGTTTACCCAACCCACTGCCATTCAGGAGAAAGCTATTCCCGTCCTGTTGCAGGGAACAAAGGACTTTATCGGGTTGGCTCAAACAGGCACGGGTAAAACTGCTGCGTTTGGTTTGCCGCTGCTACAGCTTATCAACAAAGGCGACCGCTTTCCCCAGGCATTGATCATTTGTCCCACGAGAGAATTGTGCCTGCAAATCGCCAAGGACCTGAATTCATTTAAAAATAAGAAGGAACCCGTAACTGTAACCGCGGTATATGGTGGTACTTCGATCACCATGCAGATAAGGGATCTGAAAAGAGGAACACATATCGTAGTGGCTACTCCTGGCCGGCTGATCGATCTTATCGAAAGAAAAGCCATTGACCTCACCCGCATCCATTACGTTGTGCTGGATGAAGCCGATGAAATGCTCAACATGGGATTCAAGGATGATATTGAATTTATTTTAAAGAATACTCCCGAAAGGCAAAGTACCTGGTTGTTCAGCGCCACCATGCCTGCTGAAATAAGACAGGTAAGCAAGCGGTATATGAAGCAGCCTTTTGAAATCACTATCGGGAAAGTGAACGCCGGGGCTTCAACCATAGATCATCAGTATTATATTACCCAGCAGGTAAACAGGTATGAAACTCTTAAACGTATCATCGATTTTAACCCCGGCCTGTATGGAATAATATTTACAAGAACGAAAGCCAATGCACAGGAAATAACTGAAACCCTGATCCGGGAAGGATATGATATTGATGCTCTGCATGGCGACCTTAACCAGCAGCAACGTGACAAAGTAATGAGCCGTTTCCGGGAAAAGAATCTCCAGTTATTGATTGCCACCGACGTGGCAGCAAGAGGAATCGATGTCCAGGGCATCACACATGTTATTAACTACGAGTTGCCTGACGATATGGAAGTGTATACACACAGGAGTGGAAGAACAGGAAGGGCAGGAAAAAGTGGTGTTTCTATTTCCATCATCACTCCCAGGGAAGTTTTCCGCCTGAAACAGATAGAAAGACTGATCAATAACCGCTTTCATAAGCTGGATATACCGACTGGCAAAGATGTTTGCCGGAAACAATTTTTTCATTTTATCGACAAAATGCTACAGGCCGATATTAGTCATGGTGAATATGAAACGTATTTGCCTGTACTAAGAGAAAAGTTTGCATCCGTTGAAAAAGAAGAGATATTACAACGCGTGGCCGCATTGGAGTTTGACCGCTTCCTGAAATATTATGAGAATGCGGCCGACTTCAACTTGCGGGAAGAAAAAAGAACCGACCGCACACAGAGAACAGTCCACAAGGATACCCAGGGCAGAAGTTTTGGTAGCCGGAATGGTGGTTCAGGTGGAAATTACCAACGGTTGTTTGTAAATCTCGGGACAAAAGATGGTTTTTATAAAGCAAGTTTTCTCCAGTTCATACTGGATATGAGTGAACTGAAAAAGGAAGTGCTGGGCCGAATCGATATGAAGGAAATGAATAGCTGGGTCGAAATTGAACCGAATGCTGCCCGGAAAATGATAAAATCAATTGATGGAAAGAATTTCAAGGGCCGGAAAATTAGAATGAATCCAGCTTAAGCGGGCATTTAAAAATAATAGCAGTAAAAATTGTTGGATATACCCGTTCGGGTTATATTTGTTTTATGACAATCACAAAAGGATACTTTGGTTTTTACTTTTATTACTTCTTTTTTGGAAAGAAGCCGGGTATGCTTTTGTTGAAAACAAAATAGAGTAACTAAAATCAACATAAGAGTCCCGGCCAAAAGCCGGGATTTTTTTTGCCCCCCGCCCCTAAAGGGGAGCAAAAAATATCCAATAATTGAAAACAGGGGTCGAAATTTTCGAGAGACAATAAAATAGAGTTTTTAGTATGAGAAAAGAGCTAGTAGGAAGCGATGTAAGCGAGGGTTCCAAAATCCCCCCCTTGGGGGGTGGGGGGGCTGTAGCTATCCAAGGTTACCAAGGCAGTTTCCATCAGGTAGCGGCTCAATTGTTCTATGGTAAAAATGTTCAGGTGATCCCCTGCGATACATTCAGGGAGGTGGTGAAGCTGGCAGAAAACAAAAAAGAAAGCGGGGGTGGCGTGATGGCGATTGAAAATTCGATTGCGGGAAGCATACTTGCAAACTACAACCTGTTACAAAAATCAAGTCTGAAGATTGTTGGTGAAATTTATCTGCAGATAAGGCAAAACCTGCTGGTCAACCCAGGTGTGCGGCTGGAAGATATACGAGAGGTACACTCACATACGATGGCATTGCAGCAATGTTATGGTTTTCTAGATAAATACAAGTGGAAATTGGTTGAGACGGAGGATACGGCGCTGAGCGCAAAACATATTCACCAACACAAGAGCAAACATATTGCCGCTATCGCAAGCCGGCTCGCCGCTGAATTGTATGAGCTGGATATTGTAGCCCCCAATATTCAAACTTTGAAGAATAATTATACCCGCTTCCTGGTGTTGCAACGACAGGATATAGCACAACCGGTGAATGGTGCCAACAAGGCTTCAGTGAATTTTCATACCGATCATTCCCGGGGCAGCCTCGCAAAAGTGCTGATGAAGATCGCCGAATGCGGGATCAATTTAAGCAAATTGCAGAGCTTTCCCATTCCAGGCAGCGATTTTAAATACAGCTTTCATGCGGATATGGAATTCGATACTATCGAGCAGTTTGAGAACGTGATGCAAGGAATGAGACCGCTGACGGAAGAAGTCAAAATTTATGGAGTATATAAACGGGGAATTTGGAAATAATCCAGGAAAAAGGAAAGAATAAATAAGAGATCATGATCCAGACAGCAAAAAGATTAGAAGGCATCGGCGAATACTATTTCTCCCAGAAACTGAGGGAGATCGATGAATTGAACAAGCAGGGGAAAAATATTATTAACCTCGGAATTGGTAGTCCCGATCAGCCCCCGCATTCCGAGGTGATCAAAACATTGCAGGAGGAAAGTGCAAAGCCAAATGTTCATGCTTACCAGTCATACAAAGGATCCCCGGTGCTTAGAAAAGCGATCAGCGACTGGTATCAAAAATGGTATGACGTGCAACTGGATGCTGACAATGAAATATTGCCACTGATCGGGAGCAAGGAAGGTATTATGCACATATGCATGACATATCTTAATAAAGGGGATGAAGTCTTGGTGCCTGATCCCGGATACCCAACTTATCGAAGTGCTGTGATACTGGCGGGAGGCAAATGCGTGGATTATAAATTGAAAGAGAGCCATCACTATGAACCGGATTTTGACAAACTGGAAACGCGAAAATTGAAGAAAGTGAGGCTGATGTTTGTCAACTACCCGCAAATGCCAACCGGGCAGCTGCCCTCAAAAGAATTATTTGAAAAGATCGTTGCCTTTGGCAGGAAGCATAAGATATTGATCATTCATGACAACCCTTATAGTTTTATTTTGAATGATAACCCGATGAGCCTTTTAAGTGTAGAAGGGGCGAAGGACTGGGTGATCGAATTGAATTCATTAAGTAAGTCGCATAATATGGCTGGCTGGAGAGTGGGCATACTTTGCGGGGCAAAAGAGCGTATAGAAGAAATATTGCGCTTTAAAAGCAATATGGATAGCGGCATGTTCCTGCCTGTTCAGCTGGCTGCAGCTAAAGCATTGAGCCTCGGGAAAGATTGGTATGACGAAGTCAATAAGACGTATCGTGAAAGAAGAGATAAAGTATTTGAACTGTTAAACCTCCTGCATTGTACGTTTTCGAAAGAACAGGCGGGCCTGTTTGTGTGGGCCAGGGTGCCTGCAAAATATAAAGACGGGTATGAACTTAGCGATGACGTGTTGTATAATTCGAACGTGTTCATCACTCCGGGCGGAATATTCGGCAGCGCGGGTAAGAAATATGTGAGGGTGAGTTTGTGTGCGAGCGTACAGAAATTAGAAGAAGCACACCAGAGAATAATTAAATAATTAGTGCATGGAAAGGAAACGAGTTACAATAGTCGGCGTTGGTTTGATCGGTGGATCACTGGCCATTCAATTGCATGAAAAGAAGATTTCATCGCGATTGATTGGAGTTGATACAAGCAAAATACACCAGCAACAGGCAATGGATCGTGAATTGGTGGATGAGATAATGGAACTGGAAGACGCCATTGCATCTTCCGATGTAATAATATTGGCTATACCCGTAGATACATTAGTAAAACTTTTGCCCACAGTATTGAATAAAGTGGATAAACAGATCGTTATCGACCTGGGTTCTACCAAATCACAATCGATTAATGCAGTAAAAGACCATCCCAAAAGGGGGAGATATGTAGCCACGCACCCGATGTGGGGTACCGAGTACAGCGGTCCCCAGGCAGCCGTGCGTGGCGCTTATGAAAACAAAGCCGTGATTATTTGTAACGCTGAAGAAAGCGATGCAGACGCGTTGGAATGGACAAAGGCAATGTATAAAAAGATTGGGATGCACTTGCTCGAGATGGAAGCCA
>DASSFT010000375.1:0-3351 GCA_035694045.1 Chitinophagaceae bacterium | reverse complement strand
AAACAAAGCGTCGGCCTCTTCTGCCTGCCTGTACCATCGGCCATTACTCGTAAGCAAGATGCCTATTATCGTACGGTTGGTAAGTTGGTAATCCAAGCCTAAACGGACATTGTGATTGCGGGTTGTATCCATCCTGCTAATCTTACCGTAGGTTTCATAAATATCGCCGTTGTTCGATATCCGCGTATACCCTAATGCAGGAAATTCACTTTTTACCCTTGAGTAGGAAAAATCTCCATAGATATTAACCTTCCCTTTGCGATGGTTAAAATTCAAATTAGCTTGTGTCACCCACCCTTGTCCATAGCCCAGCGTGCCGGAGAATGATCCATTTGTGCCGAAGTTATTATTCTGCTTTAATATGATATTTATATATCCGGCCTTTCCTTCTGCATCAAAATTTGCCGGTGGTGTTGTAATAAGTTCAATCTTATCAATATTGCCGGCGCTCATTCCGTCCAGCAATTGCATGACTGCCGAAGCAGGCATATAAGTGAGTTTGCCGTTAATCATGATGTTCACACCCTCTTTTCCCTGTATAGCTATCGTGTTGTTTTGCCTGTTCACCACTACGCCGGGTGAACGTTCCAGGACCTCTAAAGCGGTGTTTCCTGCTGCAGTGATACTGTTTGCTACATTAATGGTCAGGCGGTCCGGTCTTTGTTCATACAAAGGCCGTTTGGCAGTAACTGTAACGTTAGCTAAAGCAGATGATAACGGTTCCAGCTTCACTACGCCTTGATCTAACTCCACATTGTTGGAAGTAACCTGGAACGTGGCAATGCTGACGGGTGAAAAGCCGACATAAGAAGAACTGATAAAATACCTGCCGGTAGTGACGTTATCAAAAAAGTACTGACCGGTATTACTGGTAACTGTTCCTTTCACCAGGACTGAATCAGCGGAATTCAGCATTAGTACAGTTGCACCCGCAATCGGTTTGTCATTCATATCCGTTACATGGCCGCGAATTTTTGATTGGGCCAGGAGTGACCCAGGAATATAAAATAGTAGTAAAAAAGTAGCGACGACTGTTAATCTTCTTTTCATGTTTAAAGGTTTGGTAGTTTGGCTTGATAGATTGCTAAAAGTATCACGCGCCTTGCGTGCGGGGCAAGTGCAATTGAACAGTTGGGGGAATTTTTTGATTAAGTGGGAAAAACTGAGGGAGGTCACACCAGTTAATCAATAAACACTCCCGGTTATTAGGTTTCCCTTTGTTGCCTCTTATCACATCGTTAGCTTCGGAAAAGTTTGAGAATCATCAATACCGCGGCACACAAAAAAATGTAGCTTTAATTCATGCGTCTTCGTGGCACCATTCTTTTCCTGATATTGATTTATATAGCAACTATTACCGGCAATGCGCAGCAATTGCGAATGACTTCCTATACAGTGAATGATGGGCTCCTGTCAAATTCCATCCGGAAGATTTTCCAGGACAGCAGTGGAAATATATGGATCAGTACAGTGGACGGTCTCAGCAAATATGATGGGTATCGCTTTACCAATTATACAAGGGCCAATGGACTACCGCACAGTCTTGTGAACGATATGTTGGAAATAGCAGGTACACTTGTATTTGCCTGCAACGATGGAAGCATTGCCTGGATGCGGCATGACAGGATTGTAAAAGTAACAACTCCCGGAGCCGTGATTAATCAATTTTGCAAAGTGAAATCAGGAAAAGTGCTGGTGGCTACCGACGTGAAAGGAATACAGGAATTTAAGGATGGACAATTGCATGAGGCACGACAACCTTTCCCCAAATCAAATTATTATTCTCTTGCGGAAATAAATAATAACCTGCTACTGGCTGGTTCTGACTCTTGCGTGGAATTATTGACTAATGAGTACAAATTAGTAAAACGCTTTGGCGGACAGGCTACTTACTATGGAGGAAACAATGTGATGAAAGATAGCCGGGGTCGTCTCTGGGCTTCACATTTGCCTGACCCAGTGCAACTTTCTTCCGACAGCGGAATTTACCCACCATTAAATATTCCTGAATTGAAAGATGCGAGTGTTGAGCAGGTCTTTGAAGACAAAGCCGGGAATATATGGTTTGCCGGAATTTATGGGTTGGTTCAATTAAGCCCGGAAGGTCAGGTAAGAACCATTAAGAAAAAGAACGGGTTGCTTTCCGATGCTGTCTCTTGCGTTTTCCAGGACAGGGAAGATAATTTGTGGATTGGTACCAGCCTCGGTCTATGTAAAATGCCCGCTACAACTGTAATTACAACGTTTGATGAAGCGGACGGCCTGGCATATCCCACCATCAACGCCATATTTACTGATAAAGAAAACAAGCTGATAGCCGTAACGATCAAGGGCTGGCAGTCTTTTGACGAAAAGAGTGGAAGGTTCTCTCCTCTCCTGAACCCGAATTCGCTTTTCTATGTTATCCACCGGCAGTTGGCTTTTTACCCGGCATTGTATACCGACGCGGGACAACCAGTATTAAAAAATACAAAGGCCGGAAGGGATTTAGAAAAATTTTTCCGGCAACAACGATCGCGTGCTCATATTTCCAGGATGGCCGGTGATCAGCGGTGTTATTTTATAAGCATTGGCTGGAAGTTTTATATCTATGATGGAAATAAAGTGTTTGAAGATACCAGCCTTCTTTTTAGCCGCAGGTCAAATTATACCATTACGGGTTTGACGATGGACAGAAATGGCTCTTTGTGGGTGGGTACCTGGGAAGAAGGACTTTTTAGACTCGAGTTCAGTATTGATAAAGGACAGTTCCGTTTCACCAAAAAAACCGTGGTCCTGCCGGCAATTGCTATACGTTCCCTCATGATGGATAGGCAAGGAAATATATGGGCTGGCACAAGATATAATGGTGTGTACCGCTTGAGCCAGGCACCAGGCGGACATTACAAAACTGATAAATGGAATACTGACAAGGGACTGGCCTCAAACTTTGTGCACGAATTGTACCAGGACGAAAAAAATAATATCTGGCTGGTATACCAGGATGGAGTGGACAAACTGGTAAACAAGAATGATACATTCAGAGTCTTTAATTTCAGCCGCGTGAATAATTTCTTTGGAAATATTAACCATATACTGCCGGCCGGCAATGGATCTTTATGGTTGGGAACTTTCAACGGCCTCGTACGCATCAAAGATGGAGAAATGGAAAATAAACCGCCCTGGGAGGTTGATATAACTTCGATAATCGTGGGAGACTCCTCCTATATTCCTGAATCGATGCCTGCTTTGTTGTCACACAAAAGTAACAGCTTAAGAATTGATTTTTCCGCGCCGACCTATCTCAACGAAAACCAGGTTTTGTATAGCTATCGTCTTTTAGGTAGTGGGGATACCGCCTGGTCACATCCC